>JAUZOF010000021.1 GCA_030706585.1 Bacteroidota bacterium | reverse complement strand
GTATCAAAGATGCTGGGGCATACGAATATTAAAACCACTCAGATTTATGCCCGCATTACGGATAATAAGATTGGTCATGATATGAATGTCCTTTCGGGGAAACTAAAAGATATGGAAGACGCCTTCCAATTGTAAATCAATAAGTAATTACTATGATGGAACTACTAATCATTCAGAATAAGATTTTTGAGGTAAGAGGACTGCGTGTTATGCTTGACTTTGACCTAGCGGAAATGTATGAGGTAAAAACCAAAGTGTTGAAACAAGCTGTAAAACGCAATATCAGTCGGTTCCCTCCCGATTTTATGTTTGAACTAACAACGCAAGAGTGGGATGAGCTGGTCACAATTTGTGACCACCTTCCCGAAACGCTTAAATATAGTTACGTAAACCCAACTGTGTTTACCGAACAGGGTGTCGCCATGCTATCGAGCGTGTTGCGGAGTGAAAAAGCGATAGAGGTCAATATTCAGATTATCCGGGCATTTGTATTGCTCCGGCAATATGCTTTAGGATATGCGGAACTAAACCGGAAGCTAGAGGAGTTTATGGTAGAAACGAATATGCAGTTCAATGATATTTACCAGGCACTGACAGAATTGGCAAGTAAAAAAGAGTTAGAAAATAAACCGAGAAATCCGGTCGGATACATCAGGAAAGCGTAATGATGTGAATACCGATAGGGATTGATTGAAAGCTGTATTGTTGCACCAATACGGCTTTTTTTAATACACTATGTAGGGCGTTGGTATGCTGTATCCATACTTCATCCATACAAGTGCTAGTCCACCATAAACGGGGAGACCTGGTCAATCGTTAAGCCTGTGTACCGGCAGAATTCGTCAACGGTTACTAACTGGTGTTCTTCTTTCTCGTTGCGCTCTTTTATCTTAGAGATCAACAATCTTCCGTAACGCTCACTCTTTCCTGTGATACGTTGGATATCCTTCGGGTAGATACAAATGCGTTTTACTTCCATATCACTTGTTGTTTTATACAAAAATACAAATTTAGAGGATACTCAAATCAGTTCCTTTCGGCAAAAACGGCAAGGAGTGACATAGCCGGAAGTACCTGTGTTTCAACCTGTATTTGACGGATATACATTTGTCTTGTAATTTAAAAACAAGAATTATGGCAAAACAAAAAAGTATTCTCAAATTGCAGGGTACCATCGGTGGAATCTCATTCTACAAGTCAAAAGATGGATACCTCGCCCGTGAAAAGGGCGGAGTGGATGCGTCCAGAATTGCCAATGATCCGGGATTTGCCAGAACGCGTGAGAACGGTGCGGAGTTTGGCAATTCGGCTTCCGCCGGGAAGCTACTGCGCGATGCGGTCCGGGCGTTGGGTAAGGATGCCTCAGACGGACGTGTGACGTCAAGGTTGACGCAAATCATGGCCCAGATTAAGAATCTGGATGATGCGAATGCCCGAGGTGAACGGAATGTTGCCGAAGGGGTGATGAAAGAGGACGCAAAATCTTTGTTGAACGGTTTTGACTTCAACATCAATGCAACACTCGGAACCGTGTTGTACAAGGCTTTCCAGGTTGACACCGAAACCGGTGAAATTTCTATTGCGGCAATCACTCCTCAACAAGACATCACGATTCCAGTCGGAGCGACTCATGTTGTCTTCAGAAGTGGATTTGCGAGTGTGAATTTTGAAACCGGAGAATCGGAGATGACCGTTTCGGATCCTGTCCGTCTGGCGGTTGATGCAGCGGCCCAGGCGATTTCGGTAAAACCGGCTAAAGCACCGGCTGTTGAGGGTGTACACTTCTTTTTGTTCTCCATCGACTTTGTTCAGTCGGTGAACAATGTGGATTATTCTCTGAAGAACAACGCCTTTAACGTATTGTCTATTGTTGAGATTGTTTACCCTGTAGCACCGTAAGACCATGGTAAGCGAAAGTAATCCCATTATCAACAATCCGAATGAAATGAGTATTGTTGAACGCGTAAAAGCTCCTACGCCCAGGTTTTTCAAAACTCTGCGTACCATCGGGATTCTATTAGCAGCTGTCGGCGGAACTATTCTGGCTGCGCCAGTGGCTTTGCCGGCAGCAGTGGTCACGGTGGCCGGTTATGTGGCTGTGGCGGGAGGTGTGATAACGGCTGTGAGTCAAACCGCGGTTGATAACACTGATTCAAAAACCAATGAAGATGGAACTTCTTGAAACAACGACCAACGGGCAGGTGTATGCCGGAACATTCGGAGGATTGTTCTTATCCGTTTTCAGCAGTGTGTTTGTTGAAGATTTGTTGAGGACTATTATCCTGGCTTTTATCGGGGCTATTGTGAGTTTTGTAGTATCATTAACTTTAAAGAATCTGATCAAACGGATGAAACCTTAAAACTACTGTTTTTCGGTGTGGTAACCTTTGCAGTAGGCGGGCCTTCTCTTTCGGGAAGGCCTTTTTTGTTTGGTGATTTTTACCACAGATTATATCACAGAGATACACTGAGAAAGGCACAGAGAACCACAGAGATCAGATACAAGTGTCTGGAAGGAAAGTCTGAGTCCAAAGCCTTAAAAGGCACAACAACGACTTGTTACAATATTGTTCAGCCCACTTTGGGGCTGTGTTGCGGAATCATCTCCCCCCAGTTCCGCAAGCTTCACTGGGGGGTATGCAGATTTAGCCACTTCGTGGCATGGAAAATATATATATATTACGCGTCAAGCGGACTGAAGCCGCTGAACGCATTGCAATCTCCCCCATTATTTTGAAAGACGATCAAATCTATCGTTAATGAGTTGAATGTACTTTTCTTTGAAATCGGGACTTAGAAAACTAATCTGAATAAACTCCATCCACTTCGGTTTTGCTTTTTCCATTTTAGCAAAAATATTCGCTTGCTGTCGGGGATCCAGATTTAAAGTATTGAATGCCGCCTCAAAATCTTTGCGTTTTAGTTTCTTCTTTTTGCCATTCAGGGTTAGCGCCAAATCTTCATCATCAGCCGGATTGACCAAAGCTGTAGAAAGCATATCATAAGCCGGGGATAATACCGGCTCGGAGTGGGGATCATAGATCAATGAAAAATTTTTGAGGTGCATATCGGCATTTCCCACCAGAAAAGAAAAGAGTATCATCTCTGCAAAATTGACCAAATCCAAACCCGGATTGACAGAATACTTTATGATAGTTTTTCCTATTTGCTCGTGTGAGGCATTGTATTTATGCTCAGTCAATCGCTCTGTAAGCTGACACATATCTTCCATGTGCCGTTTTTGCTCTTTAACCCGATCAATCCGCTTTGTAATATAGGCCAGTTCTCCGGATTTCAATCTAATCAGTGAGTGGGGAACCACCTCTATTTTCGCAATCCGGGCTAGATGCATAGTCAGATCCTCCACCTCCGGCATTTGGGGATATTTTGCCGTCGGAGGTTTCAATATATAGTTTCCCCAAAGGCCAACAATCGTAAAACGTTTGGGGTCTTTCTTCTTCTCCCCCTCGGCAAGATGGAGTGAGAGTTTGGGCTGTACACCGGTAACTGAGACCTGGCTTTGCACGATTTTTAATGCCAAATCATTCATCTGATTTTCATCATAAGGCAATTCGGGCGGCGTGGCTGTGCCAAAAATCTGTCTACAGCAAGAAGCGTGAAAATCGACTTCCTTTTCTGATAACGGCTGGTAACAATACAAGCAACGCATAATGAAACTTTATTGATTATACTTCTTCACTTTCTACAGGATGCACGCTAACGGCTCCAATACAATCTTTGCAACATGCCAATAACAACCCCATCCTATCGCGAGGGTTAAGTTTCCAGTTGGCTTCGGCTATATCGAGCAGCCAGCCTTCAGGTATCAGGCCATCGAAAAAAGGGAACAAGACCAGACTATCAAAAGCGGCTTCCTGTAAAGGGAGTGTCAAGCTTATGGCAATCGGGTTTGCACTTCTGAGGTAGATTTCATCGTACCTGAAATGAAAGCCATTTTCATCCTGTAACAATACCCCGGCAGTCTGTTCATTGAACTTTATTTCCGCTTTTCTCATATCGCATTTACTTCAATGATTTTTCTTCGAAAGTTATTTTCACCGGACCCAGTTCATGCCCAAATAGCTGTAAAACCTGATTTACTTTATCCATTCGCAAGGATAACTTCCCTTGTTCCAGGTCGCGGATAAACCGAAGGCCGACACCCGCTTTTTCGGCCAGCTCCGGCTGAGTCAGTTTAGCGCTGCTTCTTTTTTCTTTCACAAATTCTCTTAGTGTCATATTCAATCCAACTTATTGTGGGGAAATATTCTATTAAACAGGTTACTTTAATGGATGCTTATACCCTTACGGGTACAAATATAGAGTATTACTGTTCACTTTATATCATTTCGGGTATAAAATCATATAAACAAATATATATATTATACCCCAAAGGGTATAGGTGGACTCGATGTGTGTTTGATTATATCACATCGGGTATAATTTGGCTTATGATTCTGGTGTAAATACTAAGATGTAAAATGCGAACTGTCACACCCACAAATAATTTCCCCCCAGAAAAGAAGAAAAAGAAAAGAAAAGATGAAGATAAAAAGGATATGCCAATTATCCTGCCAGGAGAGCGACGGCTGTCAAGGTTTTTCGGCAAAATACTACCCGGAGGGTGGAGATTTTGACGAAAACCCGCAGGGCTTGACCTTTACAGACGGGAAGCGAAACGGCTACCTTTGCTAATCATTTTTTTCGAGGAAAATTAGATCTGATATTCAAGTGTATTTCTTTTGGCTTCAGGTGAACGAAGGTTGAGGATGACCATAGTTCGGTAGGGCTGGCGGATTTTTACAATTGAGCTTCCGGGTGGGAAAAGGAGGGGGTGAGGATTGAATGAAGGAATGAAGCTTTTGTGTAATGACTGAATGAAAGAGACACTCCCGACATGGGACAAACAATGCTCCTGAGCGAGAGGAATGGAATGCAGAAAAACGTAATGAAATGAAAAGAGCTGAGGATAACCGAAGTTTGGGGAAGGGAAACGAAAAATTGACCTTTATCGCTTTAAATCTTTCGACTTTTTTGCCAGGCTTTTTTGTTCTTTTAGACGGAATGATTGTTATACTATTATCTATAGTACTTTCATCTAAATCTGATACATTATGGCAACAAAACCAATTAGAAATGGCTATGGTATTCTATTGAAGAATGTTAGTGAATTATACTTCTATAGTAATGACCTAAAAAATAAAATGTTGGACTTTCAAAAATTCGAGCTGAATTTGAATGAAATTAAATCCATAATGAATAAGACCTATAAGGCAGAAATTGAGACTGCAAAACAGCAATATAATAGATTTAAGGAGAAACATGAACGAGTTGAGTCGCTTCTGAAGAAGTATGAAGAATTGAAAGAGCAAAAAGAAAACTTATCTACTGATTCAACTATAAGGACAAATTCAGATTATGAACTCTCTAAAATAAAATTAGAAGTGAGAAACGAGATTCTATGGATGGAGAATCAATACTATAGTGTTTCATATAATCAAGTCAGATTATCAAAACTGGCAAAAGTTGATCTAAGAATGTTTGGTGTCAGTGGGTTGATAAGAAAAGTTTTTCAGTCTCCAGATACACTGCTCTTAATATATAAATCTGAGAATGAAAACAAAGGACTGATATTCCCAAATAACATAAAGGACTTTCTTAATAATGGAAGATCGCAAATAGAAGGTTACCTTGAAAAGAAAAACCAAGATAAAGAACTCTTTTCTATTCTCGAATATTTTAAACTATCCGGATATGTTCCAGAAATACTTTTGGTAAAAAGTGTCACCCACACAACAGAAATAAAGCCTGCCAAAAGAGCAACAACAGTAGTCCAATCAAGTAACAATAAGAATGTAGTAAAAGGGTCGGTTGAATTAGCGGCTTTAGCAAATCAGCTTCAAGATTTGGCCAATAAGGTTCGGGAAAGAATGGATAAGAAGCAAGAATGGTATGATAATCATGTATCAGATGAATGGTTTGATAGTGACGTTGCAACAGATTGGCAAGAGCATTTAGAAGAACTTGGAGAATTCCTGGATAATATTGATGAATTAGATATACCTAGTTTTGAATAGCGATAATGAGCAAATAAAACTTGCACTCCATTTGGGATTGTAAATGACGGGGTAAAGAAAAGCGAGGTACCGAAGTGGGTGAAGTGAACAGAACCGGAATGGAGCGGTAGTGGTGGTGTACATCGGAGAAGAATATTAAATCTTAAAGTCATTTGCTATGGAAAATCCATTTGAAGTAATCAACGAGAAACTAGAAAGCATTGAGAAGCAGTTGACAGAGATGAGAAAGGCTCTCCAAGGCACTCCACCTGAAAAAGTTAATCAGGAGGAAATTTTGAGTATAGAGGAGGTGAGTAAATTGTTGAGCATGACAAAATCTCACATTTATAAGATGACAAGTACCCGGCAAATTCCGCATTACCACAGAGGGAAGAAGCTCTTCTTCAAAAGAAGTGAAATTGAGGGATGGGCTTTTGAATGCAGAATAAAGACGATGAGTGAAATTGAAATGGAAGCATCGGCATATATTATCAGAAAAGATAAAGGAAGAAGGTAGATGTCAATAAGTGAATGAATGCTCGCACATCGTTCGGGGTGAGAGATGGCGGGGTAAAGAAAGTTACCGCTTTAAGGAACGAGTGAATGAGAAATGTAAGGCTTTCTTTTCCCTGCTTCCTTAGAGGGCGGTGGGGTATTTGTGGCATTATATGTTCTCTTCTCTTTACTTTTTTGGCGCAAAAAAGTAACAAAAAAACATAGCCTAAAAAAACTCGCTCGCTCGCCCATAGATTGTCCAACCGTATCAGGGAATTTGTGAATGGGCTCCTCACTCGGCAGTTTTTAGGCAGTTTGGAATTTGTGTTTGTCCCTTCGGGCCGGGTGATGGACCATTTGCGGTCTATTCCGGGCATATTGAAATGTTGAGATGTTTCAACGTTGGACTAATGATGATGAGTGAGCCGGATGCTCGCACTTCATTTGGGGTGAGAGATGGCGGGGGAAAGAAAGTTACCGCTATAAGGAACGAGCGATCAGCAAGGGGGCGGACATCGAACGGAACGATTGAGCGACAATGGAATGAACTTGTATCGGATGCTAATCGCAAAGGGTGTTGAGGATTGTAAAGCCGGTAAACCCTGGCAAAGTGACTGGACGGTAGGAAAGCATCCGATGCTGTGAATGGAATGATAGCGAAGTTCGTGAAGTGAAGATAGTACGACTTCCTTGCAGCGAGGTGCTGAGGTGGGTGAAGTGAACGGAGCCGGAATGGAGCGGTAGCGGTGGAGTGCAACGGAACGCTAAAGCGAAATGCAGGTGTAGGTAATGAATCGACCGGAGGCACATGAATGAGAGATGTAAGGCTTTCTTTGCCCTGCTTCCTTAGAGGGCGGTGGGGAATTTTGTGGTCTTTCGGGCAGCGGAACTTGGGGCAAACAACGGAAGACGGCCACCTGAACGTAGCCCAGCAAAAAGACCGGGCGAGCCACGACCTTAAGGGAGGGGTGGGGATTTTTGCTGGGCGTTGTTGCCCCAATGGAGCTGTCCGTCATTAAATGTGTGGTATTTCCACAACCGCTTTTCTTCGCTAGCTCAATCTGCCATACTGTTGCCAGCTGTGAGACTGGCTTTTAGCACCAACAAAGGCAGAGCCTTTGTTCAAGTACCATTAGGGAAAGCTACGCTTAACCTTAGATTTGCAAGTATAATAAAGATTGATAATTTTGTGAAGAGATACGGGGGGGGTGAACGAGCGTATGAAGCAAAACAAGCATACACGCAAGCCAGAGCCTAGCCGGAGCGCAGGGCTTAGTGTGGCTGCGTTAGCTGTCAAGGGCAGACGGAAAAATACTACCCATAGGGTGGAGATTTTTTCAGGCTGCTTGTTTCACCCTTGCAGCTATGTTTTTTTGAGTGCAAGAATTTCGGTAGCGGCTCAGCATAGCTTCCGCGAGCTGAGCTCAGCATTCGCCTTGCACGAAATTTGCGAACAAAGTGAGTGATAGACGAATACCTTTTTACCTGTTCGGTTTTATCCTGTGTGGGCAGGATATATAAAATCAAGCAAGAAGAATTTCCAATTTATTCTTCCATTTTTCCCATTGAGGCATTTCACGTGTTTGGAGGTCAAGGAATTTCTGTGTATGGTCGTGATGGATTAAATGACATAGCTCATGCACTATAACATATTCAATGCAAGCTTTGGGAGCTTTAATCAGTTCAGGGTTTAGAATGATTCTCCCTTTTGCAGTACAACTCCCCCAACGGGTAGGCATTTGTCGTATTGATAGATTATAATCTACATTTTCAATATCGTTACGCTTGATAAACACATCGAACAAAGGCTTAGCTAACTGGTGAAATTTTACTTTAGCCTTATCAAGATACCAGGCTTCAACCAAAGTCTTAACACGACTTATATCGCGCGAGTATACCTCCAAAAATTGGCCTTTCAGTTTAACTCCTTCACCACTCATAACTCCTGACTCTTCATTTATAACTTTTAGTCGGTATTGTTTACCAAGATATAAATGAGTTTCACCTCCGATATACTTTCTATCAGTTTGTCGGGGTTGAAAAGATAGGAAAAAACTCAATTGCCGGATAATCCAGGGAGCTTTCTTTCGGAGTCGCTCTTTAATCACATCAATTGCAGCATCGAACGGAGCTTTTACCAGCACCTCCAAATCAGGTGTTACAGTAATGCCCAACGTTCTCCTATTCGAATACTCCAGTCTGAAGTCGATTCGCT
This sequence comes from Bacteroidota bacterium, assembly GCA_030706585.1. Taxonomy (GTDB): domain Bacteria; phylum Bacteroidota; class Bacteroidia; order Bacteroidales; family UBA7332; genus CAXXIC01. The sequence goes on along the minus strand of JAUZOF010000021.1, from coordinate 9,127 downwards.
TAGAACCGTATTCAATAAAATCAGTCATTATTTGTAACGGGTTTTTGCCACATCAATATACTTCTTTGCAATTTCATCCATTTCTCCAAACGACAACTCAACACCGTATTTATCGCGGACTTCGTCAATCAGATAGTCACCAATTTCGATCAATAGCTTTCCGGTAATATTGGATTTCACCTGCCAGTCTACAATGGGAATACCATTATCCAACACAGCTTCCTGCACCAGTTCATCTACTTTCAGAGCTGTTTGAGTGGAAATTTCCTTTAGAATAGCCGTATCTTTTATTTTATCGCTCAGTGATTCCACACTCAACCCATAAAAAGCTTTCGCCACATCTTTGTCGTTCAGCACTACAGGAATATCACTGTCGGTATGTGCCAGCACATTGTTCATGATTTCCATTACGCGCATCAAATAAACCACTTCATTAATTCGGTGTGTTTCGTATTCAAAAATGGTCTCCCGCAGCATCTGCGAGAACTTCTTGTAGAAAGCCGGATCTTCATCCATCTTCTCAGTGATATGCTTCGCTGTGCGACTGGCAATTTTATCGGCTTTGGCAGCTTTGCCCGTTGTATTTTCTACTTCCTGTTGAAATTTCTCTTTGTCGAAGATATTGACAAGTTCGGTAATTACCTCCACCTTTTCGGTAGTCACATGCGTATCGATTAACTTTTGAATTTGCCCTTCATATTGTTTGTAATCCACTGTATCGCTATACCGTTCAACAACCGCCAACCGCAGCTTCATAAACATGGTCAAATCCGTTTTATATCTCTCAATATGCTTTTCATCTACCTGCTTGTAAAATTCCATCGACGAGAAAGCCAGTTTCAACGATTTGGCAAAGGCAGCCAGTTTATCATAGAAAACAGAACGTACTGCTTCATCTTTCAGCAATACCTGATACGCCTCGGCATCCCGCTTATTTACCACCGTTTTGAAAATATCCCAAAGTTCAGAATGCTTCTGAGGTAGTTTTTTTATTTCTTCATTGATATTGATAAGTGTACCCTCCAAATCCTCATCGTCGAACTCTTCGAAAGAAGAGTACATTTCCAGTGCATCGTCCAGATTTTCAATAACACCATAATAATCTATAATATAGCCGAAATCCTTATCCGGATAAATGCGGTTTACCCGGGCAATGGCTTGCAACAACTTGTGCCCCTGTAAATTCCGGGTAAGATAAAGCACGGTATTTTTAGGCTCATCAAAGCCGGTAAGCAATTTATCAACCACAATGATAATCTCGGGTGTTTCACCTTTCTTAAAGCGGTTGATAATGTTGTTTTCATACTTCCTGGCATTGCCATGCTCATCCATCATTTTCTTCCAAAAACGATTCTCAACCTCACCCGATTTTTCGTAGGCACTGTCTTCACCTTCGCGTTCGTCGATAGATGAAATCAACACCTCACTGCTTACAATGCCTATTTCATCCAGAAACTGTTTGTAACGGATAGCATTTACTTTCTTATCACACACCAATTGCGCTTTAAAAGGCGTTCCCTGCCAATTGTCCCGATAATGCAAACTGATGTTCCAGGCAATGGCATACATTTTTTGCTCTGCGCTGTTCAGTTGGTCTGCACGACTGAATTTCTTTTTAAAATCAGCTTTCTGATATTCGGTCAAAGGCTCCGAAACCATACCAAAGAACGTATCCAGCGGACCATCATTTACTTCCTGGCGGGCAAGACGCCCTTCGTACAACAACGGCACCACAGCTTTATCTTTCACCGCCTGATCAACGGTATAGGCATCGATAATACCTCCGAACTTAGCAGCTGTGCTTTTATCCTTTTTAAACAAAGGCGTTCCTGTCATCGCAATAAAACAAGCATTGGGCAGAGTCTTTTGCATTTCGATATTGAACGTGCCGTGCTGTGTACGGTGTCCTTCGTCCACCAACACAAAAATATCGTGACTGTCCAAAGGTTCTTTTATTTTCTTTATAGCCGCCACGAACTTATTGATAATCGTAGTTACCACCGCATCGCTTTTGCTTTTCAATAATTCTACCAGTCGCTGTCCGGTAGTGGCATTCTCCACAAATCGCCCGCATTTGCGAAAAGTGCCTGTAATTTGACTATCCAAATCGGTACGGTCGGTTACCAACACTATTTTCGGATTACGAATACTTTTTTTCATAGCAATAGCCTGAGCCAGCATCACCATAGTCAGCGACTTTCCGCTTCCCTGCGTATGCCAGATTACTCCACCTTTTCGCCTTCCACCTTCTATCTGCAGCAATCGGCGCATGGCTTTTTTAATGGCAAAAAACTGTTGGTAACGGGCTATCTTCTTATCTCCATTATCATACAGTATAAAATCAAATATCAAATCCAGTAACCGTTCCGGGCGACACAGACCGTACAAGTATTCATCCTGCACAGTGGTTTGTATGGTTTCTGTTTCCAAATCGTCGAAGTACTGACGCACATAGCGGAAACGGTCACTAAACAGTTTGTCTTTTTGTTCCGTGCTTAATACATGATTCTTTAACTCCTGCAACTCGGTCCTGTATTGTTTTTCCTCCTCATCATTCTCAAACTTTTCCGTCCATTTCGCCCAGAATTTTTCGGGTGTGCCATTCGTGGCATACGCCCCATCCTGTGTACACAGGCTTAAGGTTAACTGGGAATATACATATAAACTCCGGATACCATCTTCCTGCTGGTTGCGCAAATGCTGACTGATAGCCTGCTCCAACGGTTTTTTCATATCCGGGCGCTTGCATTCTATCACACACACCGGAATACCATTGACAAACAACACAATATCCGGACGATAATGCTCCTGACTGGTACTGCGCACCACGCTGTATTCCTCGGTAACATGATAGACATTATTTTCGCGGTTTTCCCAGTCGATATATTGCACCGTAATACTTTTCTTATCTCCGTCGAAAGTCTGCTCAAATGTTTTACCAAGCGTAATCAGGTTATACAGCGTTTCACTGGCTGCAATATAACCATCGTTCATGGGCAACTCTTTCAATGCCCGGATACCATTTTCTATATTGGCATCGCTAATATAAGTGGTTTTAGTAGAACTTATCCGTTTATCAGAATTAATAGACTTCAGCTGCTTCCGCAAAATATCTTCGAGCAACACATTACTCGTCTTGCCAGCCCTCAGATGCTCTGCTTCCGTTGGCGAAAGATAAGTATAACCCAGATTTTGCAGCAGCTGCAAAGCGGGTATTTGGCTGATATGGTCTTCTTTAAAACTTGGTATTTCCATTACTTTATTATTTTAGAGAATAGAGTGCCCGATACAGAGAATTGAATTCTAATAATTATAGAGTAAATACAGAGAATCCAGAGCCTGATACAGAGAATTATAAACTAGCCACCATGGAACACATGATGCTATATTTCAGTAGATTATACTTTTTACTTCTCAAGAGTATTATACTTATTAGTCGAAATACAAAGAATATCTCTACTTTTTCCAGCAACATCTTCAGCTCTTTTATTATTAGCATACAAAGAATCATTGTTCCCATACCAACAATTTGAGCCTGTTTAAATTTTACCGAAACATTTTCATATAAGGAGACATGCCACCTTTCTTTGCTCCTTTTTTAGCCTCTTTCAGGCATATTTTTCACTTTTCCCCCTTGATTTAGCCCGCTAAATCAGCGGGATAAAAGCAAAAAATCTACCACGAAATAGCCCTAAAAAAGTTGAGCAATAAAATTTAGACAGGCTCTTAATTTCTCATTCATATTTAACTCTAAGTGTAGCAATAACAGCACTAAGTAAAACATCGCCTCTTAAATCAGCATATTTATCAGCAATTGAATATCTGGCTCCTTTAATTCTACCTTCCATTTTTAAAATGTGATCTTCCTGCAACTTCGATTTTAGATAATTTATCTGGTTTCTTGATAATGAATCTCTCAATAACTCTTCCAAGTCACCTATCTTTAAAGCATTACCTTGCAAGGCAAGTAAAATCAATTCTACTTCTTTTACCATATACCTTTTGCCAATCTTCAACCCTTCATCAACCAATACATGATACTCGCCGGATAATGAATAACGGTTTGTGTGACCCGATACTCTTTCAATTAACCCCGATCTTTCCAACTGGCTAACAATTTCGGATTTTAGGTTCTGAAAAATACTGTTTCGAATTTTACAAAGCGTAATGATTTGTTCAACACCCAACTTGGGCTCTTTTTCGCTGTTTTGGTATTGACTTACAAATACATGAAAAGCCCTATCTATGATTTCGGTTCTCAAGGTAAGTGATACCTGAAACATATCGGAATTCTTATAATCCGGTTCTGCTTTTCCCTCAGACAGGGTTATTGAATAAATCTTATCAACCCCCTGACCGCTTCGTTCCACCAATCCCGTTTTCTCCAAAATTTCTGTCATTAAGCGACTTCTGGGTGTACTGCTTACGGTGAGTATATTTTCAATGGTTACACCTTTAGGGAAACCACCCGGGTTAGTAATTGTGATTTTATGTGGATATTGTTTAATCACAACCTCGCTGGTGATAGTATAATCTCTGTGAGCAATCGCATTAAGGATAGCTTCACGAATTACTTCTTCATTAAAGTCATATAAATCAAAAATGTAAGCTCCCGATTGAATCGGATATTTTCTGTTGAGTGTAGGCTGGTTGATTAGTTTCCATATGTTGTCGATAGCTATAAACAAAGGTTCATCGACCACAACCCGACTATCGTGATGGATTTGAGCTTCACTATTGCGAAATTCCCAAATGGTTTTGCATTGTGGTAATTTAGCGTGAATCACGTCCTTTTTAGCTAACAACATCAATGCTGCATAGTTGAGTTTACCATTTTCTAGTAATTTCAAGTCGGTTAATACCTGTTCTTTGCTAAGTTGTAAAAAACCGGGATTGTTTTGCTTGCGGGCATAGCTTTCTTTCATCTTTCGAATGGCAGACTCGTCTAATTCATCAATACTAAGACCTTCACAAATTTTAGCTGAGAAATCAGGCTCTTGTTCTGATAAGATTGAAAACATCTCCTCGTCACTCATATTGCGTAAGCTTTCCCCAACTCTCATCAAAGGTACCCCTTCAAATTTAAGCATTTTGCCTACCGGGCGCGATGGAATTTTAGTAACTAAAACTCTCTTCCCATCCTCATAAAATTCTTCTAATTTGACCCGAATATTAAGACGAGTATAGGTTTCATCTTCTAATTCACCCACTTTACCTTCTGCAAAATTAGACCCAACAACTTCATGAGGGAATTCATCTGCCATACCCATTACAAACATTCCGCCACCTTCATTTGCAAATGCAACTACGTAGCCCAAAAAACATTTACGTCTTTCTTCTTGCGTTGTATGTGAGCCTCCAGCATAGGGATAATTTCGCTCTGCTGCTTTAAATTCTACTTTATCCTCGCTCTCTTTAAGTTGTTTTAGTTCTGCTATGGTCATAATCAATGAGTTGTTATATTGAGAAATCTAATTGTCTTTGCGTACTCAGTCTTCCATATTTGGAGAAGTGTGCTTGGAAACCCGATAATCCATGAAGATTATCGGGTTTTGCATTTTTACCCCCTTGGCGGAAACGGATCATTTCCGTGACTATCTTTTTGCTGAATCTGTCCATCTTTGCCATGAATCACAAATTCAGAACCCTGATTTCGGCTAATTTCACGTCCCTTATCCACAGCTTCTTGCTTAGTAGAGGTGTGCACACTGGCACGTTCTGCACCGTTTTTCTTTACATCCCAACCGCCGTTTTTGTTGGGAACTACGTGATGTTGTTTTGCCATGATTGATATTTTTATATGATATTATGAGTTGTTTATTACCTCTGCTATTTCACTTGCAATTTCCTCTACAGTGAAAGCGGATGTGTTTCTGGCAAGTTTATCAGCTAGTGATGGCGAAAAGTCAATAACTTCTTTTTTAGTTATATTGTGCCAGATTGGCAATACAACCTGTTCTCCAGTTACCACTTTAGTTATTATACCATCCAGTTCGTAATTTGTCCAGCCCTTTTTGATAAAATCTTTAGATAAAACCACTATTCCGAATCGGCTATTAGCAAGCCCTTTATCGATCTTACGCCTTAAGCTATCACCAATCTTCATCTCAAATTCATCATACCACACACTTAATCCTTCACCCTGTAATGCATATACTAATGGACGTACAACTTCATCTTTATCTTCAGAAGCATGAGAAATAAAAACATCATAACTCTTGCTAATATTATCGTCGTTAAATGGATTATAATTCTCTTTTTGAACCAATGACGGAACTGATGATAATCTCGGTTCATTATATTGAGGCAAAGCCGAAGGTAAAACTCTCACTGATGAACGAACTGTTCCTCTCAACCCCTGAAGATCTATTGTTACATACCAATGGCCTGAACTTGGTACGCCTAAAACTACTGGCGATCTTGTAATTAAGCCACCTGCGTATCTGTGACTTCTACCTGACTTATAGTTCTGGTAATTTGAACTATCCATCAATCTAACATTCGCAGCATTTCCTGAAAGCGTAACTTGTACTCTTTCACCCTGCTTTAATTGACCTAAATCGTAAACTTGATAATTCATAGTGTATATTATTCGTTAATACTAAACCGTTTCATTCGTGTAAAAAGACAATTTAATAATCACACTTATCCTCCTATCAAACGTAACACGCGATTTATACCTTCCACTACCACAGGCGTAGCCATATTACCGGCAACACCCATTAATATTCCGTTTATCGTTTGCAGTGCTGAAGTAATTATATTTGTTTTGGGTGCTTGTTTATTCAATTGAGTAATGATACGAGCCAATTCATTCAACACATCTTCCTTTTCATCTTCAAACGATTCAGCAACTTCCTTTATTTGAGCAACTACCTTTTCAATCTCACCTTTTGTTTCATTATTAATAACCACTGAATTATTCTGACCTCCAACTATTGTTGAGTCATTTGCATTTACCGTGGAATGGCTACCCAGGTTAACTACTCCAGCGTTGATTGTTTGGTTTGCAATTCTTTCAATAGCCTTTTTCTCGCTCATAATATCGAAATTGATTTCGTTCTTAAATTCTTTATCTAATTTCAAGAAAAATTCAAGTAGTTTTGATTTTACAGCTGCAACAGTATTTACAAAAGCAGTTCTGGAAATCTCTTGCCAAGCATCTTCAACATGACAACCTTGCTGTAATATCTTATTTATTTCAGAAAAAACAACGCCTGGCAAATGCTTTACAAATACACCGTGTTCAGTTGAATTTTCCAATGATGATTCAATAGAAGAAATAGAGTCGTTAAGTTTTATTTTATTCAACCAGTTTCTAACAAAATCATCTTTAATTTGATCGACAGGTATAGTGTAGTTCCTCCACAATCCACCAAATGTCATAATATTTGCACGCACAGATGCTCCATATATCCTATATTCTGGTACTTTATTTAAATCCGTATAACCTCTATTCTCATTTTCAAACCATTCCCGAAATTCCTCATTATCTAAATAAAATGAAATAGCTTGTACTTTCAAGAAGATTATAGAGAGTGGTTGATTGTATACAAGGTCACTTATTACACTTTCAATCATTGCTTTTACATCTAATTTTTCCATATCAATCCACTTTCAATCGTTTCTTCCCTGTCAACAACACCTGCATCAATCCCTTCTTTTGCTCTTTTAGCTTATCCAACTTGCTGCGGAGTATCTGCACTTCCTTGTCGGCAGCTTGCAGCACCTGGGCTATGGCGGTTTGCTCGTTTAAAGGTGGAACCGGAATTTGAAGATTAATAAACTCTGATTGGCCTAGAGTTTTGTTTCGACCGGCACCCCCTGGCGAGGCAAGGCCCAGCAAGCTTTTACCTCGGGGAGATTGAAAGTAATAGAGTAAATAATCTATGTCCAGAAGATTGTCTTTAGGTTTAAACATTGGGAAACGATGTGATGCTATCATACCAATTTCATTTACAGTTGTTTTTGCGATCGCATGCTCCCACGCAAACACGATGTTAACTATGAAACAATTTGGTTCTATCCAGAAAACTCTTTTATCACCTAGTGTTGCACCAGATACTTTATCTTTATAGAATATTCCCTTTGTATGTGACCGAATGCCAATTTGTTGATATAATTCATCTTTTTGAGGAATAAGAGATTTTCGAACTGGAATCAAAATCTCTTTCAATGATTTAATTTTCCATTTATCATCACCAAACCCCTTCAACCGTCTTTTCCCGGTTAGCAGTTGCTGCATCAGCCATTTATTGCGCAGTTCCACTTGCTCTATGGTGGCTTGCAGGTTGCTGATAGCTTTGTCCCACGCGCTAAGCACTTCGGCTATGCGGATTTGCTCGGGAAGAGGGATTCTGCAAAATGGAATACCCTTTAAATCTTCAAGTGTAATCCCTTTTACTGTACTCCCATTTCCTAAACCTTCAATCTTTGTTTTATTTTTTTCAAACCAAAATAATAGAAAATCAGAATCAAGTTCTTTTTTTGGAAAAATAGCTTTTAAATCCTGATTAATTGCAACGTCAACTTTAAACTTTACTGCTTTACCCAATGCCATTCTTGTTGGTGTGATAATGGTACCTTGGGGAATTAAATTTGAAGAGCTATTTTTTAAACCGTCTTCTGTTATTCTCTCTTGAGTTTCATGAGGGTTGAAATTTGTAAAGTCTTTTACTGTAGCCCAATAGATATTACCATTCCAATACTTTGCTTGATCTCTACTCGGAGTTCCACCTCCAATAATTGTGTGAATAAAATTCCCCAATTTTTTTACCTCCCAATCGCTTGGAATTTTGCCCAGTGGCGAATCTTTATATGTTGTGTTATTATTCATTTATAGTGTTATTATTTTATTCGAATCAAATTGTTGGTATTCGCCCAAGCTTACATAGCCCAATTGATTCGTCAGTATTCGGGTTTTTCCTATTTCAAAGTCCGGTGTATTGCAGTGCGAGTGCCCGTATATCCAGCAGTCGGGCGCTGTCGTTTCAATCAGGTCAAACAGTTCCACCGCAAATGCTTCGTTCAGTACACTGCCTTTGTACTGTTCGGGATAATTCATTAGCGTTGGCACATGGTGTGTGGCAACTACTTTCTTTAGATCGGTTTCCGTAGTCAGTTCTTT
>JAUZOF010000209.1 GCA_030706585.1 Bacteroidota bacterium | reverse complement strand
ATCAACTACGGATCCATGTGTATCGACCACAACGGAACACCGCTTTACTCTACGGCTTTGGGGCATGGCGATGCGCAACACGTAGGTGACTTCGATCCTTATCGCAAAGGCATCGAAGTATTTGCCTGTAATGAGGATAATCCCGGCACAAACCTCCGCGACGGCAAAACCGGACAAATCCTCTATCGCAAAGTTGCTCCAAGTGACGTTGGCCGTTGTTGTGCTGCCAACATTTCAGACGCTTACAAAGGAGCGGAGCTATGGGGCGGAGGTGTAGGCCTTTCTGCTACTGACCGAAACGAAATTACCCATTTCGGTCTGGCCGAAAACTTTCCTGTATATTGGGACGGTGACCTATTGCAGGAAATCTGTGACCACACCGGATTCTCGACTTCAACCGGCGTTGGTTATGGTCAGATTACCAAATTCAACGGCTATGGAAACATTTCTGCCTTATTGACAGCTGATGCTTACTCGTGTAACTATACCAAAGCGACACCATGCTTACAAGCTGACCTCTTTGGGGATTGGCGCGAAGAAGAGATGTGGTGGAGAACAGATAGTATGGCATTGCGTATATATACAACACCAATCCCTACTACCAACCGAATTTATTCGCTGATGGCAGACCACGAATACCGCCAGGGAATCTGCTGGCAGATGTGCGGATATAACCAGCCTCCTCATCCAAGTTTTTATCTTGGCAGTGATTTCCCTACTCCAATTCCTCCGAAAGCGACTAACGGCAAACTGGTTTGGACCGGAGCCTCTTCTAACTGGGACACTTCATCAGCCAACTGGAACGATGGTAACGACGCTGTAGGATTGATTGCAGGAAACAGCTCTGCTATTGCTTATGCTGACGGAAAAAGCGTTCTGTTTGACACTCACGCTTCTAACACAACTGTGACTATTCCGTCAAATATCAGTCCTGAAGGATTGACTGTTTCAGGAACCAGCAATTATACTATCAACGGAGCAGGAGCATTGACCGGAGCCATGTATTTATCCAAAATGGGGGAATGTAGCCTGACTCTCAGCGGAAACCATAGCTTCACCGGAAATACTGAAATCTGGGAAGGTGATTTATGGATGAATGGAACTCTTTCTGCTTCACCTGTTATCATTCGTCGCCATGCCAACTACGGTGGTACAGGTACTACAGGAAATGGCATTTCTACAGAATACAATGCCGGAATCTATGTTGGTGGAAAGGCGTTTGCCGATACAATGACCGTAAATGGCTCACTCAACCTGGTAACCGGTGCAAGACTTGTCTTCGACCTGTCAGATAACCCGACTATCCTGACCGGAACAGCAACCGGCTCCACTGCATTAAAAAATGACTACCTCAAACTGAACGGTACATTGCAATTGGGCTCAGGTGCAATTGTAGCCCTCAACCCTATCTCCGGAAAATTAACAGAAGGAAAATACCTGATTGCAAAAGTAAATGCGATCTCAGGTACGCTTTCATCTGTAAAAATAGAGGGCGCAAGCGGAGTTGCGACTGAATTAAATTACGATGCTGCCACACAAAGTCTTTATCTTGTGGTAAAAGGTGTTCGCAGTGCCAGTACTGTAAACTGGACCGGTAAGACTGATAATAACTGGGATTTGGCTAAAACTACCAACTTTAGCCAGGATGGTTACGACGATATCTTCGTAACCAACGATAGCGTTTACTTTGACGACACAGCAATCAGACGTATCGTGAACGTCACAGATAGCATTAAACCCGCCTACGTTCAATTCAACAGTAGTCTGGATTATATCATAAATGGAACCGGTGCTTTAACCGGACCGATGGAACTGTACAAAACCAATTCAGGTGCACTGACCATCAACAACCGAAATACCTTTACCGGTAAAGTAACCGTTGACCAGGGAAGTCTGATTCTGAAATACGCCCCTTCGGCTACCAATGTCGGTGGTATCGGCGCCAACACGGCTAACCCTGCATATTTTATCCTTAAAGACAGTGCCAACCTTCAGGTAACGACTGCTAACGAAATTACCACGCGAGGACTGACACTTTCGGGAACTGCCGGAGGGTTAATGAACGTTACCTCAGCCCTCTACTGGAATGGCGCTATTCAGGGTACGAAGTTGACTAAATACGGAAGCAGCACATTGTACATCGGGTACAATAATACCACCCTGAATGAAACTGTTATCAAGGGAGGTACACTCCGTCTAAACACATCAACAGCAGTCCCTTATGGTGGAGGAAAAAAGGTTACCTTAATGGGTGGTACACTGGAAACATTAAATGACATAGGTGCTTACCTGACCAGCAGCCACGAAATAAATGTTCCGGCCGGAAGTTCCGGAACTGTAATTGCTGGTGCACGATGTGAATACAATGGTGCTTTAACCGGAGCAGGAACACTGAACTGGAGTTGTGATTATATCCGTGCCTTTATTAATGGAAATTGGTCTGCATTTACAGGTACCATTAACATTACAGCAAACTCAGCAAACTCAAGTGCAGAAAACCGTTTTACTGTAAATAATATAAATGGAGTTCCAAATGCAACAGTTAATATAGGTTCTGGTGTAATTATGAGTTACAAATCAGGCTCAACTGACAATGGTGGAACCTCAACAATTAAAGTGGGAATGCTAACAGGTACTGGAACATTCTATAACTCAGGCCTTCAGGTTGGTTCATCCAACGCCAGTGGTACTTTCTCCGGAGTAATCTCTGGCGCAGCAACTGTAAGCAAAGTCGGAACCGGACTTTGGGTAGTATCAGGAGCCAACACATACACAGGTTTGACAACAATCAGCGGTGGTATCTTAAGCCTTACCGGCAGTCTGGGTACCGGCACGGTATCTGTCTCTTCCGGTGGTAAACTAATCAATAGCGGAACTGTTAGTGGTGGAGTTGTAATCGGTACTGATGGTATTGTGATTAATAACAATACTTTTGCCTCAACACTTACCAACAATGGTACATTAAACGGTAGCGGTACAGTTTCTGGAGCAGCCACTCTGGGTAGTAATTCTACAACCAATCCGGGTAGCACTGCAATCGGAACAATGACTTTTGGAAGCAACGTCACCATGACCAGTACCGCAGCGTTGAATATGCAGATAGCCGGTGGTACATCCACCAGTTGTGATAACATGAAAGTAGCCGGCACATTCACCTGCAATGGTACACTTAATGTAAGCATCACGGCTGGCACTCCAATTGCCGGTGCTGCTTATCAACTGATCAGCGCAACGACAATTTCAGGTACATTCACTACTCTTAATCTGCCAACACTACCGGAAGGGTTAATCTGGGATACTTCTGAGTTGTACACTACCGGAAAACTCAAAGTATCACAGGGAATGGGTGTTGAGACCACAGTGATTAAAACCGGAGTTGTTCAGAACCCAACAAACGGTATCTTCCGGGTTTATACAGACCAGTCAGCATCTAACCTGAGTGCGATTGTGGCGAACCTTCAGGGACGCATCGTTTACCAATCCTGCGTAAATGAAATTACGGGGGGCACTTTTGAAGTCGATCTGACCAGCCAGCCAACCGGCGTTTACCTGCTGAAAGTCGTTTCAGATAAAGCAAGCTCTAAAGCGATTAAGTTGATTAAAGAATAATCCATTTTAAGTCATAGACTAAGCCCGGTCAAACACAATGACCGGGCTTTTTTTTTTGCTTTTTTCTCCAAATACAAAACGGAAATCTTATCCTGAAAATAGATTCATTTGGGAATTTCCCCTCTTGCACATTTTTCCAGTACAAAGTATTGGACTCTATTTTCGAAGGCTTGTATTCTCTCTTATTTTGTAACACCAATTTTAACGGAACAAACAGAGGGTCAACAATTGCCCTATCTGGTACACCATACCACGATGAAAAACAAACAATTATACAGCTTCCCGGACTGGAGTTATTTTAATGAATGCCCCTGATTTTATTCTTAAAGAGTAGTCCATACGAAAGCCTGGTCAAAGCTGAACATCCCTACCTCTGATATACTAGTACAATATCATATTATTCAACCTTAAACACTTACTCTATGAAACAAAAACTATCTACCTGTTTTTTAATCCTACTGCTTATTTGCGGATGGGCAGGGCCACTTAGCGCACAGCGTAAAATGGAAAAGCTTGGCCGCGGAGTGGTGGCAGTCAATAACGGAGGTGGTTCCGTCTATGTGAGTTGGCGCTTATTAGCCACCGATCCTCAAAACATTGGATTCAACGTCTATCGCTCAATAAACGGAGCTGAGGTTATAAAACTAAACTCCACTCCGATTACTGCCACTACAGATTATACCGATAATTCGGCCAGTACTTCTGCAACAAACTCGTATTTTGTAAAACCTGTATTAAACGGAGTAGAAACAACGGCAAGTAAACCATTCACAATACAGGGAAATGCCACAGCTAAGCGTTATCAGGCAATTACACTTAAGCCAACGACTTATTCGACTTCCGTTCAGCACGTTTACCCGGGAGACCTCGATGGCGACGGTGAGTATGATTATGTAGTAAAGCGCCAACCCCGTGATCCTGCTAACAATGTCCTTCTTGAAGCTTATACCCACGAGGGCGCATTCATGTGGAGAATAGACCTGGGACGTAACATGGAGCAGGGCGCCGGCACCCATAACCCGTTTGTAGTTGTTTATGACTTCAACGGTGATGGAAAAGCAGAAGTCTTTACGCGCTCGGGCGAACTGACCGTCTTTGCCGATGGCAATTCAATTACCGATACAAATGGAGGTAACAAAGATGGTGTTGACGATTACCGCACTCTTCCTCCTACTTCTGACATGGGCTATATGCTGCTCGGTGACAATTGCCCCGAATACCTCTCTATGGTGGATGGAATGACCGGTAAAGAACTGGCTCGCAGGGAGTGGATTGACCGCGGAGCTAAATCAACCTGGACATCACTCTGGGGAGATGGCTACGGACACCGTATGAATATGAACTTTATCGGCGTGGCTTACCTTGATGGTGTCAATCCATGCATTGTAACCTCCCGCGGGGACGGAGGCATTATGGATATTGAGGCGTACGATTTTGACGGGACTAACATTAACTCCCGTTGGACCTGGTCAGCACGCACCAACACGGCTAAACCTGCCGGACAAACATGGAAACAGTTCCACGCAAGCTGCCTGAATGGTACTGCAACCAACGCTGGAATTCCGACAGGATACCATTGGGCAGATTTCCACAACATCCGTGTAGCAGACCTTGATGGCGATGGCAAAGATGAAATTTCATGGGGTGTAAATGCCATCGACGACAATGGTACTCCATTATATTTTGCTAAAAATGATATTGGCCACGGAGACCGCTTTGTTATCAGTGACCTGGACCCCGACCGTCCCGGTCTGGAATGTTATGCTATTCAGCAAGCGGCATCAACGTTAGCGGTATATTACGATGCGAAAAACGGCGAACGTATCAAAACCTGGTCTGCTGTGCCATCATACGATGTAGGAAGGGGTGACGCTGCTGATATTGACCCGAATGTCAAAGGATGCGAACTTTGGTCATATGCCCACTCTACCTTGCTCAACTGCAAAGGGGATGCAGTACCGGGTGCAACATCCTATCCGGCTCCAGCTCTCACCATGTGGTGGGACGGTGACCTGCAACGGGAAATATTAAGCGCTGCAGACGGAAATGGCTACAACCCCATTATCAATAAATGGAACCCGTCAACCAACAGCGCCGGAAGACTTTTAAGCCTTTACTCCGAAGGAGGAGCATATTCTAATAAAATACCCTATGGAGGAAGACCTGCATTATATTCCGATGTAATGGGTGACTGGCGGGAAGAAATATTTTGTATGAATAGTGATAGTACCGAAATGCGCATATTCTCGACCTGGACGCCTGCCAGCACTCGCATCTACTGCCTGATGCAAAATCCGGAATATCGCTCGTGCGCAAATATTAAAGGGTATATGACCTCTACCGAAGTCGATTACTATCTGGGAGGTGGAATGACCAGACCTCCGATGCCTCCCGTCCTTTCGAGTAATACACAATGGAAAGGCGGAGCAAACGGAAATGCCTGGGACATTAATACAACTTCCAATTGGCTCAACAATACTACTCTGAAAACGTTCAATCAGGGAGACACTGTGCTTTTTGATATTTCTGGAAAAACAAACAATACAGTTAATCTGTCAGGGGAGGTTCAACCCGGTCAGGTATGGGTAAGTTCTCCGGTAGATTATACCTTCACAGGCACCGGTGCTATTGCCGGAAATGCAAGCCTCTTAAAGACCGGATACGGGGCTCTGATTTTGTCAAATACAAATAGCTACACCGGTACTACAACCGTAGACCAGGGTTCACTAATTGTGAATGGGGTGCTCACACAAAGCCCTGTCTGGGTAAACCGTCAGGCGATATTGGGTGGTATCGGAACGCTCTCACAAACAGTAACGATGGAAACCGGCGCCATTCTTTCTCCTGCGAAAAACAATGTTGCCGGAACTTTGAAATTTGCCAAAAACCTGACTATCCCAACAGAAGCTATCTATCAGCTCGATATGTCAGATGACGCTACCGGACAAACACGTGCAAGTGATTCGATTAAAGTAAATGGAGACGTTGTCCTGTCCGGGACTCTGAATGTCAAGGTTAACCAGCTAAATGGTAAGCTTTCTGTTGGCAACTACACCATTATGACTTTCACCGGTGCATTTACCGGAACGCTTTCAAATATTATCGTAACCGGTATTAACGACAATAAATATTCTGTGATTAATACAGGTAGTGCTATTGTTATCAAAATAGAGGCTTCACGCGATCCGGGTAATATTGCTTGGTCAGGCTCCAACTCTACATGGGACTTGCTCACCACACAAAGCTGGTTAATCAACGGCTCTCCTGCCCTATTTGCAACCGGAGACTCTGTGTTCTTTAATGCAACCGGAAAAGCGAATCCAAATGTTGTACTTACCGGGACTCTGAATATAGGTAATATGGAAGTCGATGCCTCTGAGAATAATTATACTTTCAGCGGTACAGGCTCTATCATCGGTAACGGAGGAATCACGAAAACAGGAAAAGGCAAACTAACATTGTCCACATCCAATGCCTACACCGGAAAAACAATAATAAACGGAGGCGCTCTGGAAGTAAGTACTTTGGCTAATATTGGACTAAACAGCTCTATCGGAGCTGCGGCAACTACCGACCCTTTGTATCTCCAGCTTACTGATTCGCGCTTGCGCTATGCCGGTTCTACTCAGCAATCAACAGACAGAGGAATGACGATCACCGGAACAGATACAATAGAAACAGCTAACTCTGCGGGCTCTATCGTTCTGAATAGCCCTGTTGTGGGTACCGGAAAACTGGTAAAAACCGGTGCCGGAAAATTAATATACAATGGGGTTAACACATATACAGGCAATACCGTCATCAAAGAAGGGGCTATTAACTT
>JAUZOF010000208.1 GCA_030706585.1 Bacteroidota bacterium | reverse complement strand
GGCGGCATTGTGACGGCGTCCGGATTGTATTCGATGGTCTCTTCTTTTACCACCATTTCTGTGATTTTACCCACCACTGTCGCTTCTTTCAGCATGACCGAATTCTCAGACAGGGAAATGTCACCAAGGTTGAATACAGGCTTCGCAGAACCGACTACGCGAACCACACGGGTTTCATTATTATACCCTAAAAAGCTGATTTGAAGGACATAATTCCCAATTGTGACGTTTTTCAGGGTAAATGTACCGTCTTTATCGGTAGCGGTACCGCCTAACAGGGCAGTGGAACCTTGTTTCATCAACCGGACGGTAGCACCTTCGATAGCTGTCTTGGTTTTGGCATCCAGAATGCGCCCCGTAGCTGTAAACTTAGCTGTAGAAGCGGTTGTCGGAGTTGATGTGGTTTGCGCATTTAGCAGCACACTCCAAAGCACAGCACAAATGGCTGTAAGTACAATTCTTTTCATGGATTAATTATTAATGGATTATGGTTATTGTGTGTTCATTGAGTAGGTTTGACAGGAATATTAGAAAAAGGTTTAGTTAAGGGGAATAACATTTCAGAATGAATCTTTCTGATAAGGGGATATTTTCAATAGAGTAGGTCTCTTTTATGGAGCAAATACACCTCATAAAGTCCTAAACTATATACTTATAACAAAATGAGATGCTTTATGAGTGGTTCTTCAATAAAAAATCCGCCAACCCTTTGAATATTCAAAAGGTTGGCGGATAAAATATGGTTTTAGAATTAGAAGTGAATAATAAAATCAACCGAATTTGCTTTTCACCAGCTCTTCCAGCTTGACCATTTCGTCACGATACTGTGCAGCTTCGATGAATTCCAGCTTTTTCGCAGCTTCTTGCATCATCTTGCGGGTCTTTTCGATGGCTTTCTCTAATTGAGCTTTACCCATATACTGAACAACCGGATCAGCAGCTACTTCGATCGTCTCTTTTTCCACATAAACATCAGGATGTGATTTTCTGAACTCTTCTCCCAGAATCGAAGTACGAGCCTTCTGAATAGCCTGCGGTGTGATGCCGTTAGCTTCGTTATAAGCAAGCTGTTTTTCACGGCGACGATTGGTCTCGTCAATCGTTTTGCGCATGCTGTCGGTGATTTTATCGGCATACATGATTACTTTTCCGTTCAGGTTACGGGCAGCACGTCCTGCCGTCTGTGTCAACGAGCGGTGGGAGCGGAGGAAGCCCTCTTTATCTGCATCCAAAATGGCTACTAGCGAAACCTCCGGCAAGTCAAGACCTTCACGTAAGAGATTCACACCAATCAAAATGTCATAAAGTCCGTTACGTAAATCCTCCATCAGTCGAACACGATCAAGCGTATCCACATCGGAGTGAATATAGTTGCAACGAAAATTCAATCGTCCCAGATAGGCATTCAGCTCTTCGGCCATACGTTTGGTCAGCGTAGTAATCAGTACACGCTCGTCACGTTCCACTCTAAGCTGAATTTCCTCCATCAGGTCGTCAATCTGATTCAGACTCGGACGAACTTCAATAATCGGATCCAGCAATCCGGTTGGGCGGATTACCTGTTCAACCACAACACCTTCCGATTTAACCAATTCATAATCAGCAGGAGTGGCACTCACATAGATGATTTGTTGTGCCAATTGCTCAAATTCCTCGAAACGCAGCGGGCGGTTATCAATGGCAGCCGGAAGACGGAAACCATATTCCACCAGATTTACTTTGCGTGAATGGTCTCCACCATACATTCCCCGAATCTGAGGAATGGTAACGTGGCTTTCATCAATAACCACGAGAAAGTCTTTGGGAAAATAGTCTATCAGACAGAAAGGCCGTGTACCCGGAGCGCGTCCATCAAAGTAACGCGAATAATTCTCAATACCGGAGCAGTGCCCGACTTCCCTAATCATCTCCAGATCGTATGTAACACGCTCCTGGATGCGTTTTGCCTCGTATTCTTTGCCAATGGAATGGAAAAACTCCACCTGTTTGCCTAAATCTATTTCTATTTCACCAATGGCGCGGTTCAGGCTCTCCTTCGTGGTAACGAAGATATTTGCAGGATAAATATTATAACTATCAACAGATGAAAGCGTTAATCCGCTGATCGGATCTACGGTCTCAATAGTTTCGATTTCATCACCCCAGAAAATAACCCGTAGAATCACATCCGTATAGGCCAGGAAAATATCAACAGTATCGCCTTTTACGCGAAAATTACCATGCTTAAGCTCTACTTCATTGCGCGAATAAAGACTGTCCACCAGAGAGCGTAGAAAGGCGTTTCTCGTGATTTTTTGTCCCACCTGGATTACGACTACATTGCTATGGAAATCTTCCGGATTTCCGATACCAAACAGGCAGGAGACCGATGAAACAACCAGCACATCCTTTCGTCCGGAGAGTAGGGCGGAAGTGGCTGAAAGCCTGAGTTTTTCCAGCTCATCATTGATCGCTAAATCCTTCTCAATATAGGTATCCGTCGTCGGAATGTAGGCTTCCGGTTGATAGTAGTCGTAATAGGAGACGAAATATTCGACCGCATTATGCGGAAAGAAGTTTTTAAACTCGCCATAAAGCTGTGCAGCCAACGTCTTATTATGGCTCAGAATCAGCGTAGGCTTGTTGACCTTTTCGATAATATTGGCAACGGTAAAAGTCTTTCCAGACCCCGTTACACCTAATAAGGTTTGGTACGGAATACCTTCAAGCACACCTTTTGAGAGTTGAGCAATGGCTTCCGGTTGGTCTCCGGTAGGTTTATATGGCGACTCTATCTTAAATTCCATCACTCTTCTTCGGGAATTACAAACCACAAAATCAGGTAGATAATAACTCCTGAAAATGCAGTAAATACTGTTAACAACGCATAGGCAACACGCACTAAAGTCGGATCCAGATCGAAATATTTGGCAATTCCACCACAAACACCGGCAATTCTCCGGTCATAAGTTCTGCGTAATTTCTTAGATTCATTCATGACTACGATGAATTTGTGACTATATCATACAAAAATAGCACTAAATCGGCCGTTTATACGATAGTATATCATTTTATCTTCGAATAATTGCTTATTTCACCGAGATTAAAGACCTTTGTAGAACAAATAAAGAATAAAAATGGCAGTAAAAATTGGAGATAAAGTGCGTTTTCTGAATGCTACCGGTGGTGGTGTAGTAAAACGTTTCATAAATAAGGATTTAGTTGAAGTAGAAGAGGAGGATGGCTTTGACACACCAGTATTAGTTCGTGAATGTGTTGTCGTTGAACCGGTTGGAGGTCAATCCAGGCCATCTTCAGCCCCTCAGGTTTCGGCAAAACAAGAAGTCAGAAGACCAACAGTTGAAGCACCGGCTCCCAAGGTTGTAGAAACGCGAGAAGGGGATAAATTGAACGTTTTTCTCGCCTTTCTACCGATGGAACCTAAAAGTCTTCAAAATTCAAATTTTGAGGCTTACATCGTGAATGACAGCAACTATTTTCTTCAGTTGTCATACCTGAATAAACTGGCAAATGGCTGGAATTTACGCTATTCGGGACTAATCGAACCCAATCAAAAGGTATTTCTGGAAGAATTTTCTAAAGAAGAGTTGAATGATCTGGAAAAAATCAACATCCAGTTCGTTTCCTTCAAGCAGGGCAAAACATTTGAACTCAAGAATCCGGTATCGGTTGAATATAAACTGGATACAGTAAAATTCTATAAGCTTCACAGCTTCCGGAGTAATGACTACTTTGACGAAGAGTCGTTGATTTACCCGATAGTAAAAAATGATAACCCTGAAAAACAGATTCAGGTGAGTGCTGAAGAGTTGGAATTTGCCATAAAAGAGAAATCCTTCAATGAAAGACGCCAACCGCAACCCATTCATAAGAATCTATCGAATCAGATTCTGGAAATAGACCTGCATATCAATAACTTACTGGATAATACAGCCGGACTTAGTAACGCGGATATGATTCAGTATCAGATGGATAAATTCAGGGAAGTAATGACTGAAAATCAGAAAATCAAAGGCCGTAAGATTGTTTTTATTCATGGAAAAGGGGAGGGGGTACTCCGAAAAGCTATTCTTGATGAGTTGAAATCGAAATATAAATCCTGCACCTATCAGGACGCTTCATTCAGGGAATACGGATTTGGTGCTACAATGGTAACAATCAAATAAATACAAAAATCCCCACAACTTCAAAGGGCGTGGGGATTTTTTGCTTAACAATATTGAGCAAACGCAGAGGATAATCTTTTCATCGCTTCTTCAATCACTAATCGGGAACAACCGACATTCATCCTCTGATATCCTTCACCACCGGGACCAAAGCTAGGTCCGTGATTAAACCCTAATTTGGCTTTCTGAATTAATATTTTTCGTATTTCATCATCTGACATTCCTAATTTGCTGAAATCCAGCCATATTAAAAAAGAGGCCTGAGGTATAAATGCTTTGATTTTCGGCAAATGAGCCTTTAAATATTCATCGACATAATTGACATTCTCCTGAATATAATGAACAAGTTGGTTTAACCATTCTGCACCGTTCTCATAAGCTGCTTTAGTTGCAACAGATGCAAAAATATTCCCGCCACCGATTTCAGCAGCTTCGACCTTGAGTCTGAACTTTGCCCGTAATTCATCATTCGGGATAATAAACGACGCAGAAGCCAGGCCGGCAATATTAAAGGTTTTACTGGGGGCCATAAATGTAATACATTGATTTGCTGCATCTTCTGATATTGTCGGAAAGGGGACATGAGTATTTCCAGGCAAGACCAAATCAGCATGAATTTCATCTGAAATTACCAGAATATTATTCTCCTTACAGATTTCAAGAAGCGCTAATAGTTCCTCTTTGGTCCAAACTCTACCACCAGGATTATGAGGACTGCACAATAACAACATTTTTGTTTTTTCATCAATCAACTGTTTCAGATTTTCCAAATCCATCCGGATTTCACCATCCTTCTGAATCAATTGATTATAAACGATTTGACGGTCATTATTTTTGACCATACTCATAAATGGGGGATAAATAGGGGGCTGTATTACTATTTTATCTCCCGGTTGAGTAAAAGTCTGCATTGCCAGAACGATTCCCGGTAAAATCCCAGGTACATAACCAATCCAGTTTGATTCTACATGCCAGTTGTGTTTTTGCTTAATCCACTGTGCAATAGGCTGATACCATTCTTTATTTCGTATAGTATAACCTAACACCTCATGGTTTGCCCGTTCGCGAATAGCGTCCATCACAAAGTCAGGAGAACGAAAATCCATATCAGCTACCCATAAAGGTAAAATATCATTGGCTCCGAAGCGAGACTGAAGTAAATCGATCTTATAAGTTGAAGTTCCGGTTCTGTCAATGACTTCGTCAAAATTATATTTCATCATTCTAATTATTGATTTCAATGACAAATATCGGAATTTGTCTGAAAAGAAAAAAGATCCAGGCAATATTTGGAAAGAGCTTGTGTTTTTCCATTTTTGTTTGAAAGAATGACTGAATATCGTTTTTTTTAAAAAGCACAACTTTGTTATTACTCATCTACTTAACATAATAGTAATTATATAACTTTCTAATAGAGTTTTTATTGAGTGGAATTATGCTCGTAAATACAACAAGGAAAGCTAAGAGAAAAGACACATGACAAAAATATAAAAAGGCTACCCAATTACTTAGATAGCCTTTTCCATATAAAACAGATTTACAATATCATCAGTATTTGACGTTCAATTCCTCAAGTACTTTTCTGATTTTTTCGAATGTGGTAATTCTTGTTGGAACTAAAGGTAAACGAAGTCTATTTTCGATATATCCCATAACATGAAGGATACTTTTTACTCCAGCTGGATTACCATCTACAAATAACAAATCAATCAGTTCCGTAAAACGGTGGTGGATTTGAAGTGCATTAGCATAATCACCATTTAAAGCCAAACGAACCATTTTGCTGAATTCTTTCGGAAAAGCATTACCAATAACAGAGATAACACCTACAGCTCCTAAAGTTATTAGCGGAAAAGTAATTCCGTCATCTCCGGAAATCACCAAAAAATCTTTTGGTTTATTCTTAATAATATCATCCATTTGAGTGATATTACCAGATGCTTCTTTAATGGCTACAACGTTATCAAATTCGCTTGCAAGTCTTAATGTTGTCTCGGCCGTCATATTAACCCCTGTTCTTCCTGGTACATTATAAAGTACTATTGGGAGTTTAGTGGCTTGTGCAATCGCTTTAAAATGTTGATAAATTCCTTCCTGAGTAGGCTTGTTATAGTATGGTGCAACAGATAAAATGGCATCAATACCGGTAAAATCATCGTTTTTTAACTTTTCAACGACTGATTTCGTACTGTTACCTCCTACTCCTAAAACTACGGGAATACGACCATTAACACGCTCAACAGCAAATTGGATGATTTGTTTCTTTTCAGTCTCGGAAAGAGTCGGTGTTTCTGCTGTTGTACCCAGCACAACTAAATAATCTATACCATTATTTATCTGAAAATCAATTAATTTGCCTAACGCCTCAAAATCGATTGATTCATCTTCTTTAAAAGGAGTAATCAGCGCTACTCCCATCCCTTTTAAATTTACCTGTATCATATATTGAGTCTGATTCTGATCGTTAAGATTTGAGTTTGCGAAGATAAGACATAATCTGCTCAGAAAGAAATCTGAAGTCTACATTTTTAGGGGCTTCCAGCATAAAGTCATACAAGTCAAAGCCCTCTTTTTTTATCCCTGCTTTTAGTTTTACCGATGCTTTCGAAATTAAATAGCTCAACGGCAAATAGTTGTGAACTGTCAAATCCAGAAGCATATCTGCATCGGATATTTCATCTAAAAATCGTGTTTCTATCTCCAATTTGGGGACACTCCAGATATCCAAATCCCTTTTTGAAAAAATAAATCCACGTATTTCAGGGAATGTTTTCTCTTTCGCTTCAGAAAAAACAACTAAACGACATTCTTTCCCTTCGTTCTCCAATAGCGAAACCAGATTTTGAATTAAAGGATAATCTGCAATTTCAAAAGTAAGCACAATTTTCCGGGCATCAGAAAAAGCGATAACAGCAGCTGTTTTTACCTGATTCTGAATATTTGTCCTGATTTTATTGGTTATAATACTCTTAATCATTCCCGATCATAGTTAAGAATTCGTCTTCTGATATGATTTTAACGCCTAATTTAGTAGCTTTTTCAAGTTTTGCTGGACCCATATTTTCGCCAGCCAACAAGTAATTCGTTTTAGCAGATATCGATCCAGAGTTTTTGCCTCCGTTATTTTCAATCAAAGCTTTATACTCATCCCGGGAATGCTTCGAGAATGTACCACTGATAACTATTGTAAGACCGGCTAGTTTATCTGATAAATTTTCAGTTTGTGGCTCTGATATTTCGAATTGTAATCCAGCCTCTCTAAGTCTGGTTATTATCT
>JAUZOF010000207.1 GCA_030706585.1 Bacteroidota bacterium | reverse complement strand
TTAAAACTCAAACAACATGAAAGCAACAAGAAAAATCATGCTTACCGCACTGTTTCTAATCGCTGTAATTGCGGCAAGTGCAACAACATCACAGAATGCTGACACAACACTGACACCCAGTGAAAAGTATTTCATCGGAAAATGGAAACTGAATGTTTATGGTCTACCACAGGGGGATGCCAAAATGTTGATGGTCATTGAAAAAGTAGATGGTAAACTACAGGGTACCCTGGGTGGAGAAAAAGGTGAAAACCCGAATAAATTCACCAAAGTCGAAATCAAAGGGAACACGCTAAACGTAAGATTTATGGGCGGCGGCTGGGACGTACCCATGTATCTGGATAAAAAAGACGAGAAAAAAATTACCGGAAGTATGAACGATATGTTTGATGTAGATGGTACTAAAATCGTCGAAGACGCAAAATAATCAGTAGGTAAAAGTATCTGCTAATTTAAACCAGATAGGTTCTTAAAACCTGTCTGGTTTAATATCCAACATTCAATTATTTCATATCAATAGCTCTTGTTTTAAAAGAGTAGCATAGGTCATTCAATAAGTATTAGTTTTCAATATATCCAATAGGTATTAGTCTTACGATATTTTTTACTCCTTTATCTAACCCCAAATCTAATCTGATGAAACGATCAATCTTACTATACCCGATCCTGTTATTTATCCTGCCTTTCCAGACAATCTTGTCTCAAAAAGCGGAAAAAAAGCAATGGCTTGGATATTATAACTTGTCCCTTAAAACGTTCCTGAATCCTTCACTTGATTTTGCTCCATTCACCCGTTGGTGGTGGCCGGGAAATGATGTGACACCGGAAGAACTGAAAAGGGAAGTCAATCTTTTCGCCGATCACCATTTCGGTGGTGTGGAAATACAACCGATGGCGCTGGTATTTCCTACAAAAGGAGCCGGTCGTGCTGACCGGATTATGAGCTGGGATACTCCGGCTTATTATGAAAACCTGCGTGCAGTTTTTGAAGAAGCACGCAAGCGCGGTATTACCGTAGATATGACAGATGGTAGTGGATGGCCCGCTGGTGGTCCGCACCTGACTGAAGCTGATAATAATAAGACCATGCAGTATGGTCTGAGAGATATACCGATGGGAAATAAATCGGCAATAAAGGTGCCGCGTGCTGTGCGGGGCGACCGCCCAACGGCAAAATTGATTGCTCTGCTCGCCGCCCGGGTTATTCAGGACACTACCTCATCAAACAAAACATTCAGACTGGATCCGAAATCAATAATAAATATTACGTCAAAAGTAAAGGACAGTAGTTTTGTATTCACTCCCTCTGGAAGTTCCTGGAAAGCAATCGCTATTTGGTCAATGGCCGATATGGAAACACCCATGCTAATGGCCAAGCGCGATGCCGGGTTTGCTATGAATCACTTTGATTCTACCAAAGTGTTCAAAAACTACAATTACTATTTTGGAGAACGTACCGGCATGGCGCCTTATTTCGGTAATCCGATGCGTTGTATTTTTGACGATAGCTACGAGTTTCGTGCTGATCGCCACTTTTCCGACGACTTTATTTCAACTTTTAAGGCTAAGCGAGGCTACGATGTCACTCCATATTTGCCTGCCAACATGTGGCAAGGGTACAACAATATGTACACCCGGATGCAGAAACCGGGTCTGAAACCGGATTTTGCATTCACAGACGAGGACTGGCGCCTGCGTTATGAGTATGATTTAACCCTGAGCGATGTGATTCGCAAACAATTTCTAAAAGCGACTCGTAACTGGACTGAGACAAAAGGCTTACTGCACCGTACTCAACCTTATGGATTAAACATGGATATCATGGCGGCTGCTGGTGATGCTTCTATCCCGGAAGTAGAAACCATGCAGTTTAACAAAGGTACAGAGGGTGGATATAAACTGATTACATCAGGAGCGCACATTTACAACAGACCTGTCATTTCGTGTGAGGCGGCTGTGTATATCAACCGGGCTTTTATGACTACCCCACAGAAGCTGAAAATGACTATTGATAAAGTATTGAGCAGTGGTGTGAATCAGATTATCTGGCATGGTACAGCTTATAATTACCATCCTGATGGTTATCCGAAAGAGGGATGGTTCCCATTTTTTAATTCTGCTTTGGGAATAAATTTCTCAAGTGATTTGAATGAAAGTAATCCATTCTGGAAGTACATGAGTGGGGTTAATCAATATGCACAGAGGGCTCAGTATGTATTACGAAGTGGTAAGCCGCATGCGGATGTGCTGATTTATTATCCGTTCCTGAATTACAGTGAGGAAACTTTTAACCCAAAGGAAACTTTGCTCAACGGATATATAAAAGATGTGGAGCCTCCATTGCCGGCTGAAAATGTTACAGCATCCTATAATCGTAAAATAGATACGGAGTGGTTGAATGAAATATGGCCGCTGATCAATGAACTGAATGCCAAAGGCATTACCTGGGATTGGGTAAATGATGCATCCATTCAGACAATGTCGGTTACCCCGGATAAGAAACTAAATGTACGTGGAAATATCTATCAGTCGGTCGTTCTGTTTGACTTACCTTACATTCAACTTAAAAGCGCTCAGCAGCTTGCTAAACTATCCAATTCAGGTGCAAATATATTAGCTGTGGGTAAATTGCCTACGATGCAGCCAGGCTACAACAATTATAAAGTCAATGATTTGATGACAGCTAAAGCCATGTTGTCAGCCGTAAATTCCCCAACAGCCACTCGTGTAGAATCAGTGACCGGAATTAACAGTTGGAGCAGCAAACTGTCTCTCCCGGTAAAATGTATTGCAGAGAATGTGAATCTGCGCCATGTACGCCGCGTGATGAACGATGGAAGTTTGTCTCAGTTTATCTGGAACGAAAGCGATAGCTGGCAAACAGTTGTCGTTAAGCTTGCTAATAACTTTAAAGCAGCTTCATGGATGAATGCTGAAGATGGATCGACTGTAAGTGCAGCGATAAATCCGGATCATGTGGTTAAATACAAGTTAGCGCCATACAGTTCTATTTTCCTTTATGCATCGACAACTCCGCAGACCGAGGTGCTGCAAAAAGGAAGTGTGAGATTTGATCCGAGTAATGCGACTATATTAACACAGATCAATAAATGGAATATTCAGTCTGATTCGATCGTTATCCGAGATAGTGGATTATTCGACTGGAAAAATAATGAATTATTAAAATATTCATCGAAAGAAGGGGTGTACACAGCACGCTTTACTGTCGGACAAATCGATTCAAATGCCTCGTACTTCATTGATTTGGGCAAAGTGTATTTCAGTGCCGATGTGAGCGTCAATGGAAAAGCTGTCGGTTCACGGATTTATAGTCCCTTTGTATTAGACCTGACGCCCTACCTGAAAGTAGGTGAAAATGAAATTAAGGTGACAGTAACACCTACAAAATACAACGAATTTGTAGGAGAAGCTCTGAAAGGAAATAAACTTTATAAACGATTAAAAGACTCTGAATTAATGAGTCAGGGATTAGTAGGCCCGGTAAATATTTACGAACAGAAAAACAGATAGGTATCATGAAGGTGAAAAAAGGTTTAGGTATTGTTTTATCTCTATTATCAACAGTGTCATTTGCTCAGAAAGCAATTCCTCAGTTAGGCAAGAGTCCTGTCAAAGAGGTAATTGCCGCTATGACTTTGGACGAAAAACTAAATATAATCAGAGGAACTGGCATGAGTGCAAGCGCGGGAACAGGCCCGGTTGCAGGTAGCATCAGTGGGAAAGTGCAAGGGGCTGCCGGTAGTACCTATGCGATTCCTCGTTTAGGAATTCCTTCCATAATTCTGGCAGATGGTC
The DNA here is from genome assembly GCA_030706585.1 of Bacteroidota bacterium. Classification (GTDB taxonomy): domain Bacteria; phylum Bacteroidota; class Bacteroidia; order Bacteroidales; family UBA7332; genus CAXXIC01. The sequence goes on along the minus strand of JAUZOF010000207.1, from coordinate 3,651 downwards.
CGGCTGGGTTGCGTATTGATTCTACCAGAGCCAATGATCCGAAAAGATATTACGCAACGGCTTTTCCTATAGGTACAGCTCTGGCGTCATCCTGGAATACGGAGTTGGTTAAGAAAGTGGGTAAAGCTATGGGAAATGAGGTTCGTGAATATGGTGTTGATATTTTATTGGCACCGGGAATGAATATTCAACGTAATCCTTTGTGCGGTCGCAATTTCGAATATTATTCGGAAGATCCGGTAGTTACCGGAAATATAGCAGCAGCTATGGTAGCGGGGATACAGTCTAACGGAGTAGGGACTTCTATCAAACATTTTGCAGTCAATAATCAGGAGTCTAACAGAAACAATGTTAATGCCGTAGTAAGCCAACGCGCATTGCGGGAAATCTACCTGAAAGGATTCGAGATTGCAGTGAAGAAGGCTGCTCCCTGGACAGTGATGAGCTCATACAATAAAATAAACGGTACATATGCTTCAGAAAATGGAGATTTACTTTCCTCTATTTTGAAAAAAGAATGGGGCTACAAGGGGTTTGTCATGACAGACTGGTTTGCTGGTCGTAACTATGCCGCGCAGGTAAAAGCTGAAAATGATATGCTGATGCCCGGACGTAAATCGGAATATCGTCAAATCAAGGAAGCCATTGATAACAAGGTATTAAGCGAAGCTGTACTAGACCGAAATATAGAACGAATACTCAATATTATCCTGAAATCCCCGGCTTTTAAGCAATATAAATACACAAACCAACCGAATCTGAAAGAACATGCAGCTGTGACGCGTGAGGCTGCGGCAGAAGGTATGGTTTTATTGAAGAATGAAAACAATACGCTTCCTTTAAAAACAGGAAAGATTGCTTTGTTGGGAAATGCCTCTTATGATCTTTTCGTAGGGGGAACCGGTAGCGGTGAAGTATATAAGGCATATTCCGTTTCATTGTTGGATGGTTTAAGAAGGGCAGGTTTTCAGACTGATAAGAAGTTGAGTGATGGTTATAAAACTTATATCGCAGAGGAAAAGCTCAAACAGCCTAAACGTACCAATATTCTACAAACGCTTAAACCGGTAACGGAGAAAACTTTGTCAGGTGAAGAGCTTACAGCTTTAGCCCAAAATTCAGATTTGGCTTTAATTACTATCGGACGAAATGCCGGCGAAGGTTCTGACAGGGAAGTTGAGGGGCAATATTATTTCAACACCGAAGAGCTTAACCTGATAGAGAAAACCTCAAAAGCCTTTCATGCCGTAGGAAAGAAAGTAGTTGTTGTGCTGAATATTGATGGATTGGTAGATATTGCACATTGGAGAAATAGTGTTGATGCTATCCTCATAGCTTGGTTACCCGGTCAGGAAGCCGGAAATTCTATCGCGGATATATTGTGTGGTAAGGTAAATCCTTCCGGGCATTTGGCTGCTACGATTCCGATCAACTATAGTGACGTACCTTCTGCCAAAAGCTTTCCCGGAGTACCAGCAGAGCGTCCAGATAGTGCTGTTTATAACGAAGGTGTTTATGTGGGCTACCGCTATTACAACACATTCAATGTTCAGCCAGCTTATGAATTTGGATACGGTCTTTCTTATACTAATTTCACAATTAGTGATATAAAAGCAAATTCAACTTTTGCAAAAGGAATGACAGTAACGGTGAATGTAAAGAATATAGGTAAAGTTCCTGGTAAAGAAGTCGTCCAGCTTTATCTGTCTGCTCCGGCTAAGACAATGGATAAACCGGAACGTGAATTGAAAGCATTTGCAAAGACCAAACTACTTCAGCCGGGAGAAATCCAGAAAATAACGTTTGCCTTGAATGCTAATGATTTAGCTTCATTTGATTCTAAGCGGTCTGCCTGGATTGCTGAAGCTGGAAAATATACCATTAAGATTGGAAATTCAAGTAGAAATATCCAACAAACAAAGACATTCAATTTGAATCAGGAACTGGTGGTGGAAAAAGTGAATAATGTTTTAGCACCACAGAGTTATATTTCAGAAGCTAAATCTAACCAATAATGAAGAAAACTGTTTTCCTAACCGGAGCAACCGGTAATATGGGCAAAGAAGGGCTTAAACAACTACTTGCCCGTCGCAATAAATTCAACATCACTGTGTTGGTATTACCTTCAAAGAAAGATAAGGAAATCATTGCTCCCTACGAAAATATGTCCGGTGTAAAGGTCGTGTTTGGCGACCTCACCAATTACGATGATGTACTAAAGTGTGTTACCGGAGCCGATTATGTATTGCATGTTGGCGGTATGGTGTCACCGGCTGCCGATTACCTGCCAGAGCTTACGACAAAGGTAAATGTGGGAGCGGCAAAAAACATTGTCAATGCCATTAAAGCACAACCTGATCCGGATAAGGTTAAACTGGTTTACATTGGAACAGTCGCTGAAACGGGTGATCGTAATGCTCCTGTGCATTGGGGGCGTGCGGGCGACCCGATTAAGATCAGTATCTATGATAATTATGCACTAACCAAAGCTATCGCTGAAAGAGTGATCATTGAATCAGGCCTCAAGTATTGGGTATCCTTGCGTCAGACCGGTGTGCTCTATCCCGAGATTCTGAATAATCTGGATCCCATCATGTTTCATGAACCCCTGAATGGCGTTTTTGAATGGGTAACAGCAAAAGATTCCGGAGTAATGTTGGCAAATGCCTGTGAGAATGATGTGCCGGACGAATTTTGGTGCCGCATTTACAACATCGGAGGTGGTGAAAAGTACCGCACCATGAACTGGGAATTTATGCAAATGACCAATAAGGCGTTAGGATTTGGGGATATACAGAAAGTGTATGAATCGAACTGGTTTGCCCTCCGTAATTTTCACGGACAGTGGTACACTGACTCTGACGAATTGGAAAAATATCTTCACTTCAGAAGCGGAACTTTACAGGATTTCCTTGATGAAATGAAAGCCAAAGCTCCTGCATCTACCAAGATAGCAAAGTATTTACCGAAGTCATTTCTCAAGAACTTTGTTTTTAAGAAGGAAGCTGAAAAACCGTTTGGTACGCTTCATTGGATTAAAAATAATAATCAGCAACGTATCACTGCATTCTTCGGAAGTAAAGAAAAATGGGAAGCTATACCCGGTTGGGATAAATTCAAATTTGAGCAGGCATCAAAGGTACCAACAAAACTGAACCACGGGTACGATGAGAGCAAATCGAAGTCAGAACTTGACATTGAAGATATGAAACAAGCGGCAGCATTCCGTGGCGGTAAGTGTCTTTCTGAATCAATGATAAAAGGGGATTTGAAAACGAAACTGAAATGGGAATGTGCCTTCGGACATCAGTTTGAAGCTAGTCCAACGCTGGTTTTGTTGGGTGGACATTGGTGTCCGGAATGTATGCCATTGCCATGGAATTACGATGAAGAAGCAAAACGCAATCCCTTCTTCGCACAGGTCTGGAATCCGCTCCATGATACAGATGAGGCGAATGTATATGATGCCAGTATCCTGAAATTCTGAAATAACAAATTAGACTATCTACTACTAACAACAACATAAAAAATGAAATTGAGAAAAAGATTTCTGGTTACGTCCTTTGTGTTTCTTCTTTTTACATCCGTCGCTTTTGCCGAGAATAGCCCGAAAGACTATTTTGTAGGAAAATGGGATGTCATGGTGTATGG
>JAUZOF010000206.1 GCA_030706585.1 Bacteroidota bacterium | reverse complement strand
TAAAGCGAATCTTCTTCCGATCTTCCGAAAGTGGCAAAGCCATGCTTTAAAACGATATACCTCGGGAAATAGTCATATTTTCTTTTTCCGTGAATATTGATGTTCAATATTTCATAACGGTGCAAAAGATCGGCGTCGATAAGTTTTTGTGCAACCTGGTCGGTGTAACTTACTCCTTCTATGCCGAGAGCCACTTTGAGTTTAAGCTCGTCGTATAATGTTTTCTTTAAATCACTCATAATGCTTTATCGTTAAGTGAGTTTATCTTATTTGATTGATGGCCGGAGAGATATTCTCAGAATGCTTCTTCCAATACTTCATTGCTGTTAAATACAGGTAGAAGTTCGTTTTCAATTCTATAGATATCATGAACCAGAGTTTGGGAATTAGCATATGCATCGTAAAGTTGCTCGTAGGTATAACCATGTTTTTGCAAAATGGCAGCATTACGATAGGCTAAGTCCAAATGCCATTCGGCTTCAGGAGAACGGTGACCTTCCAGAGCAGAACCATTATTCGGATTCCACGCCGGAGCAAGAGCAATTACGCCTGCATCTGCTAAATATTCCAACCCTTCAAGCGTCGATTGTTTAGACTCTAAACCTCCCACTAAATTGGAGCGTACCCGGCCACGGCCAAAAACGTTAACCGAATGTTTCAGGGATTTGATCCAGTGGTCATATCCGCCGCAAAGTTCCTCTTTGCCGGGGCAGTAAGCCTTGAAGAAGTTTCTGTCCCATACCTCAATATTGGTGGCCAGGGTACGATAACCGGCTTCTTTGTATTTGCTGATCACACTTAGGTCGTGCGGTGCACCTATACACGCCGTTCCGTTGAAATCTTCCAGTCCGGTGTGCTCCTTTATGCTTTCAGCCACATCCAGGTAATACTCTACTTCACGACGTTCAGGCACAAATCCACCGCTGATGGTCAGGTGACGGCCTCCTTCTTTGTAGGCCGCAGCCACGGTTTCACCAATCTGTTTGGGGTATTTCCAGTTGATACCTTCTACTTCGCCATAGGTTGCTTTGGTGTGATTGATATTGCAGAAAAGACAGTCTTTGCCGCTTTCTTTTAGCGAACACTCGTTGCTGTAGGCAATGAATATTACGCCATCAGAACCATACACAGCCACATTTTTCATCGGTGTGCCGTCGGTGGTTTTCAAGTCGTAATACTTTGGGCGCTTGATGAAAGTTACCTCTGTAATTTCGTTACCGCCTTGGGTAATGATAAAGCGGTCTGCATCGCGCTCCAGCCGGTATGGTGAACGATTATCAGCCTTAAGCAAAGTGATCAATCCGTGCGGTAGCACAAACGCAGGTGGAATGTTTACACCTACATGCTCATCCACCGAGTAGTCGAACAGGCAGTGCACCGATTCAGCGTGAGAACTTCCAATTTGGGTAAAGATTTTAGGATCAAAACCTACACCGGTATTGGCCAACAAATTTTTCAAAGCAAGCTCTTCGTAAAGCTTTTGTTTCAGATTACTCATTATTGTAGTCGTTTTTAGTTGATTGCGATAATTTTGATAGCATTCGGACCCACACCTTGTTTGAAATCCAATACTTTTACCTCTGTGGGTTCCACCCGATACAAAAGGTTGTTGCCCAAACCATTTTCGGCAATGCGTTCTTTAAATCGCACATTGCGCTGACCGATTACTTGTACCGCTTCGTTTATATCGGCTTCAGTGCTCAGCGCTACGGCTTTTCCGGTAACCAATACATTTACAAAAGTGGATAACTCCTGGCTTTCGTGTTGGAATAAAAGACTCACATTCGAATTCTGGCCAATGTCTTTGGTCTTCTTTGTGTTCGCCTGTGTATTGAAATAGACGGTATAACCATCTACGGCAAACGCACCCAATGCGCGTTGTGAGGGTACATTCTTTTCGTCAACAGTGGCCAGCGTGACATACTTTGTTTGATTCAGGTAAGCTTCGATTTCTTTTTTTTCGAGAGACATAATTCGATTCTCCTATCTTTTTAGTTTGTAAATATTGTTTTCAGTTCATCATTAGGGAAGAGTATCTTGTCCTCCTTCTTTTCGCGCTTTTTCTCTTTGGCCGAATGATTTAATACGACCTCTGAAAAATCTTGTATCAGATGGATTACGCCCCGGTACCCGGCATAAGAGTATTGCAAGAATGGTTTCAGGTGAACCGGCGTCGATATTTTGAGCAGTGGAACATTGAGCTTTCGGCTCACCGGAGACTCCAATTCACTGGCGAGTATCACTTCCGGTTTCAGGTCAATGATTATCCGATTGATCTCACGTCCGTCCGTTTCGTAAAATACCCGCGTCAGGTATTCACTGTTTTCGTTCAGGCTTTCCGTTATGCTATCCCGCAACTCTTCGGCAGGATGATCGGTGATAATCACAGCCTTGACCAGTTGGCCGAAGCTATTTTGAAGGAAACGAGTGAGACCGACTATATTTGATGTCTCTCCGACCAGGATAATTTCTTTCTGTAGGTCATACCTGAGATAAGTCTGTGCTATCTTTTGCAAATGGTAGCCGAGTCGGTCTGCTTCTTGTTCAGCTTTTTCCAGGATGACGGTTTCCTCAATATTGAGCTTTTCTCCCAATTGTTTCAGCAACTCTGTACTATCAGTAGCTCCTGCCGGAATGTAACCATAGTAGAGATATGGCGTTCCAAATTTCTTTTCAAGCAAAAGAGCCGCTTCAAGTCCCCAGGGAGAAACCACCAGATTCAGTTCTGCATTTGGAATCTTTCTCCAGTTATCAATATTCTGGTGGTAGCCAAATAGCTTGTTGGCCTGTAACCCGATCAGTGAAAGTGTATTTTCCAACTCATCGAGGTTTCCTTCCCAGAATAAGTCCTGTTTGGGTACAACGCCCAGTATATTGACCAGTCCTTTCTCTATTGATTGAGGCTGATGAAACGGCGATATGTATTCGATGAGGGCTTTCAACGTCCATTCGTATCCACGGTACACATTTCCCTTAAACCCAGGGGTGCTGGCCGTGATGACGGGAAATCCTTGTTCGCGCGCCTCTTTTACCATGGCCGTGACATCGTCTCCCACAATCTCGGGTGCACATCCGGTGACTACCACATAGAGGTCTGCGGCAAGTACTTTCACGGTATTCTTTATCTGTTCACGCAGGCGGGAAGTGCCTCCGAATACGACCTGCTTCTCAATGACATCGGTTGCCGATGACTCCTGCCAGCCGCGAAAGTGCAGTCCGTTGCTTCCGTTAAGCAGATTCTCTGATTGGGCCGACTGGATACTGCATCCGGCGCTTGAATGGATAACCGGAGCGAATCCATCAACGGCATTGAGTGTCTTGAGGGCACCGTGCAGGGCGCATCCGTTTCTGTTTTTATGGATAATATGTTTCGACATACTTATTTCACCTCTTGTTTGATAAACCAGTTTGTACTTTTCTTCAACCACTCTTTGGTGTATGATTTTGTTTCCCGTTGTGATAGTAATTCGGTGAATGAGCTGTTAAGCAAAACTTTGCGGGTCTTCTCTGCAAAATTTGCTGCACCGCTGAATCCGAGTATTGACACATTCTCAAGGTTGACTACCGGAATTCCGTTGCGGATAGCAACTGCAAAATCGCCTCCGTTACCGATGTATAAATCGGGCTCCAGTTTACGGATTACATTTTCTTCCTCAAATAATTGTCCGTCACCGATAAGCAACTGGAAATCGGGTCTCGTTTCTTGTAGTTTGTTGAGGAAGTCGATGTGCTGTTCGTCAATATAGGCCAGTCTAAGACCTACATAATCAAATCCCAGTTCTTCCAGCAAACCTGTAATCGCAATGGCCTGGGCAGGTGGCAGGCTTACAAATGCTTTTTTTCTGACCGTTCTATTTTTCCCTAACGATTCAAGTAATCGGGCTTTTTCTTTGGCAATCAGTTCCCGTGCTTCGGTTTCCCGGCCGGTTGCAATGGCTATTTCAGTCAGCCATTTAGCCGTATTGCCAATTCCTATGGGCAGGACTGATTGTATATATGGGATTTGGAATCTGTTTTCCAGTGCTGTTCCCGGGTAATTGGCTTCATCCGGATTGATCGCAATCGAAAAGGATGCTTTTTTTGCGTTCCTGATGTTGGCTAATGCAGTGTATCGGGGAAAAATATTCGTTTTCAATCCGATTTCGTTTAATAACCAGTGCAACTCTTTAATATCGTCAGCTTTTTCCGAGACTGAAATCAGATTTGCAAAACCCAGCTTTTCTGTTCCCTGGGGAGGAAGTAATTGCTTGATAATAGAGTGTGAAACCAGGTCATAGCCGGTTGTTCCGATTTTTGACCTGAATCCATCGGAATATATCGGGATGATGGCAATACCCAACTCATCTTTGAGTTCTTCCACGACCGATTCGATATCGTCGTTATTGATAGCAACTACCGGTGTGGATACGATGAATATGATTTTCGGCTGATGCAGTTTATTAATCTGAATGACCGCTTCTCTGAGTTTGGCATCGCTTCCCATGATAGAATCCCGTTCATTCAGGTTGGTAATAGCCCATTTCACTTCATCAACTTCTGATAAATCGGTAACAAACCGTGATACCGCACATCCGGCAGCTCCGTGTACTACGATAGCAGCATCCCGAATAGTCGAGATTATGTTGAGTGCATATAATATATCTCCGGCAGCATCCTGAGAGAAAGTGCGCACACGTTGTGCAAACTGACGATCTTCGGCGTGTTCCGACAGGAGAGTTTCAGTTTTGCCGTAAAAGGCTGATATGGCGTGCAGTCGTTTTTCACGAATGGCTGTTAATTTAGCTCTTAATACATCCATGACATAGAATTTTATTTGTGATTAAATAGACGCAGAAGCCTGGGATACAACGCCCTGTTCTTCTTGCAGGATTTGGTCTCCCCATTCACGGGCCCAGTCACGCAGTTCTGTTACGTTGAGTGGTTTGGGTATTACCGTATGGGTATCTTCTACAATTCGTCTGGCCAGCTGACGATATACATCCGCTTGTGCCGATTTTGGGTTGGCTTCGATAACAGTCTTACCGTAGAGCTCACTTTGAGCAACCGTGATTGATCGGGGCACATACCCTGTTACTTCTGCTCCGGTGCGTGTCGCAAAATCATCAATCAGAGATTTAGCATAAGGAGCATTGAGGCTGTTGGCAATAATACCACCCAACTGGGCGCCACCGGATGGTGCATATTTATTGATGGCCTTAAAGAGATTATTGGCAGCATAAATTGCCATAAAATCGGACGAAGAGACGACATATACTTTGTCAGTAAGACCTTCACGGATAGGTACGGCAAATCCACCACACACCACGTCGCCAAGTACGTCGTACAATACAAAGTCCGGTTTAAATTCTTCAAACAGATTCAGGTCGTGCAGCAGGCTGACGGCTGCATTGATACCGCGGCCGGCACAACCGACTCCGGGAACAGGACCTCCGGCTTCGATACACAATACACCGCCGAATCCAACGACTGAAATATCTTCTATTCGTACTTTTTCCCCGTCACGTGTACTGTCCAGTACGGTTGGCAGGTAATTTCCACCACGCAGGGTATTGGTTGAGTCACTTTTGGGGTCACATCCAATCTGGATGACGCGGTATCCGGCTTCTGCCAATGCAGCACTGATGTTTGATGTCGTGGTCGATTTTCCGATCCCACCTTTTCCATAGATGGCAATTTGTTTTGGAGTTGACATAACGTTGTTTTAATATTTTATGAGTAACTATTTTCAGATAGGGTATAAGAGTCCCTGACCTTATTTTGTGAGGATAAGGATAATAATATCAGGAAACTTAAATGGAGTTTAAATAGGGTGTAAGGTGTCTCTGAATCGTCAGAGGCATGACTGTTCGTAAAGAGGCAAATTTATACCTTAACGGTAGCACCCTGTAGGGAATATGGATTGACTAATCCGGTACTTTTCCGGATTAAATGAATTGTAACCTTTGGTGTGTCAGTTAATTGATTAAAGGTGTAATAACTGTCAAATAGTAGTATGTGATATAGTATCCCGTTGTTTGTTTTTTGACAAAGCGAAAGACAAACCGGGCAAAGTTTCTTGAAACAAGCGGGGAATAGAGTGAAAAAAGAGAGGTAGAAAACAATAATCCTTAGATTCTTATGTTTTCAGGGGAGTAATTTGTTGTTCCCTAAGATATTATACTGTAGTAAGTGTAATGGGGCAACAACACGAAGAAAGAAGAAGTGCAGAGGGATTACCGGATAGCATATTGTAACCGTAGATGTCAGATTCTGTTTTTTTAGAATGGACAGCGGTAGAAGTGGCTGGCCCGAAATCAGGTGATAAGCTGTTTTTTAACAGGACGATACCGGTCGATAAAGCCGACTGGGCGTTCACCAGGAGGATGTATAAGAAAGCGAGGATAAACAAAGTTCCTGCTATGGTTTGCGGGAGTTTCCGGATTTGTTTGTGATTTCCGGAAAAAATGAATAATTTTGCCATACAATTTTTCGTGAATTGTAGCGAGCGCACCCAGAATCAGTTTGCCGACGGACGAAGGGGCGCTCGCTTTAGTTTATATTAAGAGATAGTAGTCTATTTCAAGGTCAGGAGTTTTTCGTGCAACTGATTTTGTTGTTCTACCAGATCGTCTCCCGTGAGGTTCAGGAAGCCCAGTTCGTGGTTGTACTCCTGTCCTTTTTTCAATATCCAGGAAAGAAAACCGGTTACATCAGGATTGTTGCTCTCGTTTTTAGAGACTACGAATCCGATCTTTTCTACCGGAATGGTTTCAACGTTACTTTTTTCAAGCAGGGCAATCGCCTGGTCAAGGCTGGAGGAGAAGATCTGATCTTTTACTTCCGTTTTCAGATCGAGGGGGATAAGCGCCAGATCCTCTTTTACTTTGCGGGTTTGCAGGTCGAAGATACTTCCGATATTGTTGAAGGTGATGCCAATGGTATCTTTTTTGATGGCGCTGATGAGGTAGTTGTCATCGCCGGTCACCTTTTTACCTTTGATATCCGAGGGATTGAATCCGAAGTGTTTGGCGAGGGTAACAGCTGTAGAAGCCTGAGTTTCGCGGGTGTAAATATTAATCCGGCTTTTGATTTTTGACTTGGGTTGCTCTTCGTCAAACGGATCACCGTTAAAGACCAGGAGTTTCAGCTCTTTTTTGCTGATCCCGTTTTTCTTGATTTCGCTCAGTAGCGGATTGTTTTTATTGCTGACCGGTAGGAGAGCATAACGGCCAACGTATGTCAGCTGTTGGTCTTTGTCAATTTCGTTATCAGCCGGTTTGCGGGCCAGAATATTTACATCAGGAGTTTTAGAGGCATCGGCTTTTCCAATGATCCGGATATCGGCTTTCGGGTTCTCTTTCTTGTATTCCGTAATCCATTTTTCAACTAACGGGTAGGTGAACTTTTCACCTTTGATGTAAATGGTTTTGTCGCTCTTTTCCTGAGCAGTGGCGCCGACGGTAAGTGCCAAAAGAAGTAGCAAGGGGAGTAATTTATTTGTTTTCATAATCTTTTAATTTGCTTGTTAGAAAGTTT
>JAUZOF010000205.1 GCA_030706585.1 Bacteroidota bacterium | reverse complement strand
TAATTCTGGCTATTGCAATCGGGAATGAATACAGAGCGACGCAAGCCAGCTGAATAAAACGGGGGTATGCGATTGAAGCAATTACTGAAATTGCGACCCCTACACAAGCAATAATAGTTAAGGTAATTAACCAATTTCTTAGAGTAATCATCGTTGTGTTTCTTTAAAGGTGTCATAGTCTAAAACTATTCCAAGATTCTATCACTCTTTAGTTTAAACAATCGCTGACGAGGATAAGTTTATGCTTGAAGTTTTCCAAAATTCCAGCATACTTCAGTTTAAACAATTTTACAAACCCCACCTTTTTCATTACTGCTAACTCCAAAATTCCAGCATACTTCAGTTTAAACCCGTAAATGTGCCACATTTGTTTAATATTTCTGCTGAATCGTGTTTCACAGGATGGTCAGAAGCGCAGTCCTGACTGGTTTCATCCTCCGCACAAACATGGGCGTTTTTCGCCAAAATATTTTCAAGATTGATAGCTGCATTCAAATCTCTATCAATCGAAATCTTGCAATTAGGACAATTGTAAACTCTTTGATTTAAACTCATGCTTTGAATAGATCCACAGTGAGAGCAGGTCTTCGTGCTCGGATAGAATCTGTTTGCAATGATCAATTCAGAGCCATACCACTTTGTTTTATATTCTAATTGCCGTCTAAATTCATAAAATCCACCATCTAAAATAGCAGATGCTAATTTGTGATTCCTACTCATTCCTCGAACATTCAAATCCTCAATAGCTATTTGACTGTGGTTTTTGGCCAAATATGTTGTTAATCTATGGATTGAATCATTTCTGATACATGAGATTCTATAATGTAACCTTTGTACTTTCAAAAGTTGCTTGGAATAATTTTTAGTTTGCTCTTGTCCTTTTCTGTATAGTTTTGATAAGTGCCGTTGTGCAAGTTTTAGCTTACGCTTATACTGAGCATAAGGTTTCCTATTTTCAAAAGTTTTTCCATCAGATAAAGTTGCCAGCACTTTTACCCCTAAATCCACCCCGATTGTCGCTCTTTTTTTGAGGGTTTTGTAGGGTTCAAAAGACACTGATAAACTAATGAACCATCGCTTTGCTGTTCGAGATATAACTACATATTTAATCTTATCAACAGAGATTTTTTCAGTTAGTTTTACCCAGCCCAATTTAGGGAGTTTTATTTTCTCATCTTTTACTTGGATATTACCCTTCAAATAAAACGAATCACGTTTTCCTTTTTTTTGAATCTAGGAGAACCTCCTTCTTTATGGAAATGCTTAATAAAGGCCGCATCAACCTGCACCATGGCTCTGTCTTGACTAGAAGAAGAAACATCATAACACCAGGGGTTTTTTGACTTTACTTCTGCAACGTATCGTTTTTGTAAATCATAAGCAGAGGGGCGTCTTTTATGGTTTTCTAAAGCGTTATTGCATTCGGCAAGCCCCCAGTTAAAAGCATAACGAGCTACCCCTGCATGTTTATTCGCAAGGGATAACTGAGTGCTATTGAAAATAACTTGTATACGTCTGCTTTTCATGATTAAACGAAAATCTGTACAACATCAAAGATAGTCACAGGAGGTAGCATTTTGATCTTTTAGTCAGTGAAAAACGCTTTATCAAATAGACTATTTCTATTAAATAAGTTCAAATCGCCTCCTATGAATTAGTCATGATGTAATTGAAATATAGTACTTTTATTTAGATTTGAATCCGTATAATTATAGATCCGAGAGGTCTTTTGTTCCCAAAAGTTGTAATAGAATAGATCTCTTTAGAGAATTAAGAAAGGTGTCAATAATATCATTTTCGCGTCTCTTGCATAAAACCATTGCTATATTTACGCTGTAAGGGTTAGTTCTTAAGTATAAGACTTGCTTTTGTTCTAAATCATATATTGTTAGAGTCGTTGTTCTATTATTGAATTTATATTTTTGAGAGGTAGCTATGTCTGCTAGGTATAATCTTTCAAAGAAGGGAGTAGATAACCTATACGCCTAACAATCTCAGCTTTGTCAGATTATGAAGATGACAATGCCTCAGTGATTAGTAATCTAAGGGATAAGCATTATATGGCTTTGTTTATGCGTTAAGTATACTGTATATATACTGTAGTGGCCCTGTTTATCTGATTGTAAGATTTGTAAAGTGTATATTTATACACATATGCGGATTCTCGTTGTGTATTCATTAAGAAGAGGGGATTTACAATTTTGAAGCCAAAGTAAATGGTGATGGATTACACTCACTTTATGTAGAATAGCAAATTAAAATGAGATTCAGGATCATATCAATTTATCATTGATTCTAGTCAATAATCAACTTTTTATATTGTTGGTTTGTAATAATTGCTACGTTTGGCTCCTAATAATCAAATTCAACTACCTGAATTACTGTGATATACAAGTTCAAAGAAGCCTCTTTCTTTTGGACTTCAAAGATAGCTCAATAGTGATATAACTAAGGGTTATAGATTTTGGGCAGTTAAATACCGTTTAAGAGATGTTGGTTTCTGATGTTAGGTATTTGGTTGATTTACTGCTGCATATGTGCTTGATTCGACATAATCATACATTATGTTGAATCTTAAGGATTTTGAATTATGAACTCCAACTATTGGAAATTGGGGGTTAGACTCAAAACGCAGCATAACTAGTATGAAGTATTGTTGCTATTTCCCACTGATTTTAAGTTTTAGATTCTCAAAATATTTTAGGGAAAAGAAAGGGTTTCCAAATTCCGGGACAAGGGGGGCTATTTCGGTTTTTCCGAGCCAAACCACACAGGTAGGGGTAATACTCATTGTTTGGAGTGGAATTACCTATTCGGTTTGATTAAACTCCCTAAAGCCATTTACACAATATTGTTGTTACGAAATGTCATTTACGAATCCTTGACCTCATCATATAAATCTAGCCCCCTACAACTATGCCAAACTCACAAAAAAGCCCGGGAAGATTTCCCGAGCTTTGAAACCATCAAAAACACACATTAAACGAGGCATTTGAAACCGCTTCGTTTCTTTTATCAATGTAATATCACAAATACTGGTAGAACTATTAGACTTAATTCATTTCTTCAAATAACCTTGTTTCTTCAAAAAATTATCTGTGTCAATTCTGATTTTATAGAAATCACTCGTCAATGGTTTCGTATATGAAAATATAGGATGACCAGCGCCTTTATACAAAATCAAATCACAAGCTACACCACACTCCTCTAGTTTACTTTTGAAAGTTTCGGCTGTCGATACAGAAATGAGAGGATCCTTTGTTCCAAGAATAAAAAGGGTCGGAGGTACATAATTATCAATATTATGTAACGGAGATATTTCCTGATATCTTTTTTTTAGTTGTTTTGTGCCAAAACCATCCGGGCTATTATCAATAACCGGATAATATAGGACTAAAAGATTTGGTCTATAACGACTCTTATTATCAATGCTATCAGACAGGATACCAGTAGCAGCAGCCAGATGCCCTCCGGCCGAAGCTCCTGCTGCCACAATTTTATCAGCATCCAAATTTAATTGAATAGAATGATCACGAATGAATCGAATTGCATCTTTGGCATCCTCGACACTCTCAAAAGGAGTTGTCTGATCAACCGAAGAAATCCTGTAATCTGCAGTTATTGCGACCATGCCTTTGGACGCATAATAAGCACATTCGCGATAAAACTGTAAAGGTGAACCTGTTGCCCATCCACCACCAAAGAAATATATAATACACGGATGCTTTATCCCCTTTTTAGACGACACGGGTTTAAAAACGTGCAAGTACAAATTGCCTCTTTTTACTTGTTTGTAAGAAACTAGCTCAGGTCTATAAGTTTGTGATGCTGGAGGAAGAATTTTTTTTAGAGATTTAAACCATACACAAGCCATTCTTTTTGCCCCTTCGGAATTTGGATGTACCTTATCCGCAATGGTATATTTCTGCCAATCAAATCCTTTTGCTTGATCTACCAATATTACATTCTTGGACTTTTGGCGTTTCACCATCTTTGCAATGCCTTTATTTAAATCCTTAAGGTATGAATACTTTGGCAATTTTCCACTTGTAACAACCTGAGCTACAAGAATCTTCACATTTGGATTGATAATTTTTATTATTCTGATTATTGACTCTTGCGAAGTAATAATTCCAGCTACAGGATTTTCCGCTTCAGAGTGGTTATGTCCCGAATGGAGTAATACAATATCTGCGGGATATAATCGGTAAATACTGTCGATGTGTGCTTCCAAAAATTCCGCATTCTTGCCACTATAACCTGCATTATTTATAGCACCAATCCTGCTTTTACTTGCATGAGGCCCAATAAATTCAAAATCATAACCTGCACTATAAAGCATTTCCCACAGATCATAAAGATAAGAATGAAAATTCTTGCCTCCCTCTGTTATAGAATCACCTAAACCCAATACAGTAAATCGAGTATGTTTACTATTCTTCTCTTTAAATAATTGAATACTTGAGTTAACAGCAAATATATTCAAGACAAGTAAAATCAATAGGAATAATTTCTTCATATCTTCAAAATAAACAGCACTATAAAAAAAGAATAATACTTTTCGCTATTCCCATTTCCAATCCTCTTAATTCTGCCAAACCACGGAGACGTCCAATACAGGAATAACCCGGATTAGTTTTCTTCTTCAGGTCATCGATCATCTGGTGACCATGGTCTGGGCGCATCGGAATCGATTCACCCCGACGTTGTTGCAGTTCAAGAAACGCCTTCATTACACCATACATATCCACATCACCTTCAAGGTGGTTATCTTCGTAGAAATTACCTTCTTTGTCACGTTTCGTACTGCGGAAGTGAACGAAGTTGATACGTTCGCCAAATTCAGTCATCATGGCAACCAGTTCATTATCGCTACGAACACCGAAAGAACCGGTACACAGACAAAGGCCATTCGATTCATTAGGCACTGCTGCGATAAGGTCACGGACATCCTGCGCCGTACTCAGAATGCGAGGCAAACCAAGGATAGTATAAGGAGGATCATCTGGATGGATAACCAGTTTAACTCCCGCCTCATCAGCGACAGGGGATATTTCACTAAGGAAGTAGATCAGGTTGGAGCGTAATTTCTCAGCATCGATATTTTGGTAACGATCCAATGCTTCCTGGAACTGAGCTACGGTAAAACTCTCTTCCGAGCCCGGAAGTCCGGCGATCATATTGCGGGTAAGCAACACTTTATCGGCATCACTCATTTCTGCAAGACGGGCTTTTGCTTTAACAATCTCAGCTTCAGTATAATCTTTTTCAGCTCCCGGACGTTTCAGGATGAAAAGGTCAAAAGCCACGAAAGCCGCACGTTCAAATCGAAGAGCTTTGGAACCATCTGGCATAGTATATGCCAAGTCAGTACGTGTCCAGTCAAGCACGGGCATAAAATTGTAAGTCACGATGTAGATACCACATTGAGCCAGGTTGCGAAGACTTTGCTTGTAGTTTTCGATGTATATCCTGAAATCACCGGTTTGGGTTTTAATGTGTTCGTGAACAGGAACGCTCTCTACAACAGACCAAATAAGACCTGCTTCTGCTATCAGCTCTTTGCGTTTTTGAATTTCCTCAACTGGCCACATCTCTCCGTTGGGAATATGGTGCAATGCGTTTACCACATCGGTAGCCCCGGCCTGACGAATATCGCTCAGACTTACGGGGTCATTAGGTCCATACCATCGCCAGGATTGTTTACATAAAATCATACGAATGATAAATAGGCCACATCCCGACTCTAAGGAATAAGAATATCAGGAGTGTGGTGTTGTTAGTAGTTAGTAGTAATTAAATTGAAAATGCATCAAAGCCGCCATCAATAACGGTCAGTGTTCCTGTTACAAATTTCGAGGCATCACTGGCAAGCCATTGCATCGTACCCAGAAGTTCTTCGGGTTCACCAAATCGTCCGAAAGGCGTATGCGCAATAATCTGTTTGCCTCGTACAGTATAAGTACCATCAGGATTTGTCAACAATGTGCGGTTTTGCTCGGTAATAAAGAAACCTGGAGCTATGGCATTCACGCGCAATCCAGTACCAAATTTTATTGCTAACTCTCCCGCCATATATTTGGTAAAATTGGTAACGGCAGCTTTGGCTGTACCGTATCCGCATACCCGAGTTAGAGGGCGGATAGCTGATTCAGATGAAATATTGATTATAACTCCCTCTTTTTGAGCTGCCATCGCTTTTGAAAAAATCATAGTAGGAAGTATTGTTCCAAACAGATTCAAATCAATCACTGTCTTAAACGCATTCATATCCAGGTCAAAAAAAGTTTTATCCGGTGTTATAGTAGCACCTGGCATATTACCACCTGCTCCGTTTATCAGAACATCAATACGCCCATATTTACTCATGATTGAATTATAATTCGACAGCAAAACTTCCTTGTTTAACACATCAGTTTGGATGAAAGTAACTTCATATCCTTTTGCTTTTACATTGGTTACTAAGGCTTCACCTGCTTCTACATTACGGTCCAGTATTACCACCCGAGCCCCTTCCTGAGCAAAATGATTTACCATGACAGTCCCTAAGACACCCGAACCTCCGGTGATTAGAATAACTTTGTCTTTTACACTAAATAAGTTCTTCATTTTATTACTATTTCGTTTTCAAGAATAAATCAGCGTGTCAATTTATTAGGTATTTCAACCTTAGACAATTTAAGAATTTCAGAACCAGCCATTAAAAATGCGCCACTACCATATTCCTGATTGTCTTCAGCTTTTACATTTTCTGGTTTATCTCCGATTTGCTGAACAAATCTCAGTTTGCCATTTGAGGCAACTGCCTCTACCAATGCTTTCCAGGCTTTCTTTAGTTTTGGAGTATAAATAGTTTTATCCAATAAGCCATTATTAATCCCCCAAGCCATTGCAAACGTAAAAAAAGCGCTACCACTAGTCTCTTTGACAGGAACTTCCTCCGGATCCAGAAGGCTAGCTCTCCATAATCCATCGGGCTGCTGTAATGACGCTACTTTTATCATAATCTCTCTGTAATGATCCTCGTACTTTTTGTATTCAGAATGTTTTTTTGGCATTAACGATAATATTTGCACCAAACCGCCTAAAACCCAAGCGTTCCCTCTCGACCAGAAAGTTTTCTTGCCTCTTTTGGTTAATGTCTTGAAATAGCGACTATCTCTATAGTAGAGACTATCACCTTTACTATAGAGATAGTCAGAGGTGTCCCAATACATTTGATCAAGGTATCTGTAATATTTATCATCACCCGTCAAATTTCCTAATCGAACCAACACAGGTGGCTCCATAAACAGAGCATCACACCACCACCATTCTTTACGCCCCTGTTTTGGAGCTGCAATAAGGCTATCAATTGAGGTCTTAATTCCGGACATCATTATAGAAGATTTCAAAGTGGCATAAGCGTCTAAATACGCCTGACCACAAGCCAGATCATCAGCGTGCCTATATTTGGGACCTCGTTTCCACCCCGATGCATCGCCCCAACGTTTGGTTTGATTCACATACATAGTATCTCCTGTTGAAC
>JAUZOF010000204.1 GCA_030706585.1 Bacteroidota bacterium | reverse complement strand
AACGGCTGTTACTACGATAGAAGCACAAGCCAGGATGGTTGCCAAACGGTAACCGGCACCTGCATGCTCCCATGAACCGACGAAAATAGTCATCTCTGAAACGAAACCACTAAAGCCCGGCAAACCTAATGAAGTCAAACCGGAGATGATGAATGCAGTACCGATGAAAGGAACTTGCTTCAACATACCCCCGAGTTCGTTAGCCTGACGTGTGTGGGCACGGTCGTAGATCATACCGATCGCGGCAAAGAAGAGGGCTGTCATCACACCGTGAGAAACCATTTGCATCACCGCACCCATGATAGCCGCTTTAGTCAGCATAGCAATACCGAGGATTACAAATCCACAGTGACTTACCGATGAGTACGCGTTCATATACTTAAGGTCTTTCTGCATCATTGTTGCAAATGCGCCGTAGATGATCGCGATAGAAGCAAGGATGATAAAGATCCATGAAAGATCGTGTGCAGCTTCCGGCAAAAGGAATGTAGCCACACGCAGAGCTCCGTAACCACCCAGCTTCATGGAGATACCGGCAAGGAACATCGAAGCTGCAGTAGGTGCTGACGAGTGACCGTCAGGCGCCCAGGTGTGGAAAGGAAACATCGCTGTAAACACACCGAATCCGGCAAAGATCAACACGTAAAGCGGACGTTGTACTTCCACCGGAATGTGCTGCGCAATCAGCTCCTGAATGTTCCAGGTGTGACCACCGAAGTAGTATAAGCCGGAAATACCCAAGAATACCAACGCTGAACCAAACATCAGCATCAACGCCAGTTTCATCGCGCTGTACTCTTTCTTACCGCTACCCCAAACACCAATCAAAAGGTACTTAGGAATTACAGCCAGTTCAAGGAAGAAGAACATCGCAAATACGTCAGTGGTGATAAAGAAGCCGTAAGCTCCGGTTGCCAGCAACAGGATCAGGAAGAAGAACTCTTTCACCTGTTTCTCGATTTTCCAGGATACCAGAATACCTGCCACAACCACCGTAGCGGTCAGCAGGATCATCGACAATGAAATACCGTCAACACCCAAACTATAGTTGATATTCAACGGTTCAAACCAGTTGGTACTGGATTGAAACAACATCGCACCTGTTGCCCCTGCTATTCTCAACTTCGCATAAACGTAAGTCAGCCATCCGGCAAACAGAAGCTCCAAAACAGCTCCGGCCAAAGCTGTCATCTTGACAGCCTTATCGTTGCGGGCAAAAAGCACCCCAACGGCAGACAGAAGCGGTATCAGGATTAATACATTTAATATGTTCATATACTGTACTTTTCTTGTATAATTAATAATTTACCGTTCGCCTGATTAATTGGCAAAAAGGAATAACAAGGCTACAAAGATTACACCGATTAAGAAGTAGGTAGCGTAAGACTGTACGCGGCCTGACTGGAATTTCTTAATGGCTTCGGAAGTGGTCGCTGTGATAGAAGCGCTACCGTTGTAGATATTATCCACAATGTTGCGATCTACCCATGCAGCAGGACGACCAATCAGGTTGAACAGAATCTTTTTGGTTACAAACAAATAGATCTCGTCGATGTAGAATTTGTTGTAAGCCGCTTTGTAGAATCCGCCCATAGCTTTAGTGAAATTAGCCGCTTTGTCACTCTCCTTACCAAAGAAGATATAAGCAATCAAAATGCCAAGCAATCCGATTGTCACCGGAGGTATAGCCAATGCAAGGTGGAATGCCAGCTCGATTGCTTTACCATCTGCACTTACAAAGTGACCGAATTTAATATAGCCTGATGCAACAGTCGCAATCATCAGCAGAATCAATGCTGTATTCATGGCTGGAGTATGAGCCTCGTGGCTATCATGCCCATGTTCGCCATGACCGTGTGCCGCCTTCTTATACCAGAAGATACGGAAATAGAGACGGAACATGTAGAATGCTGTGATACCGCTGGTCAGCAAACCAATGATATAGATCAGTTTGTCTCCATGGAAAGCAGCAGAAAGAATAACCTCTTTACTGAAGAATCCTGAGAAACCAGGAACACCGGCAATCGAAAGACAGCCAAGAGCAAAGGCAGCATTGGTAATTGGCATTTTTTTCCACAATCCGCCCATATCTTGCATTTCGTTACTGTGAACTGCGTGGATTACCGCACCAGCCCCCATGAAGAGCATTGCTTTGAAGAATGCGTGGGTAAACAGGTGGAAAAGAGATCCGGTAAAACCTTCACTGGCTTCTTCACCCCATCCTGCAACGCCTAATGAGAACATCATAAAGGCAATCTGCGATACGGTTGAATAAGCAAGGACGCGTTTGATGTCAGTCTGTGTACAGGCAATAATTGCAGCAAACAGAGCTGTGATTGCTCCCACATAACCTACAATATGCAACGCATCCGGAGCAGATTGAGCAAAAATCGGAAACAAACGTGCCACAAGGAATACACCGGCAACAACCATGGTTGCAGCGTGGATCAAGGCAGAAACCGGAGTCGGACCTTCCATCGCATCCGGCAACCAGATGTGAAGCGGGAACATGGCCGATTTACCTGCACCACCGATAAAGATCAGGATCAATCCCCAGGACAAGGTTGACATGCCAAGGAATGAACCGGCCATCATCGACTGTGCAAATGGAGAGTGTGGGTTAGACAGACGTTCGATCATGGTTGCGAAATCCAGCGTACCGGCACTGTGGCTTACCAACAGGATTCCCAACAGAAAGCCCAGGTCAGCAAAGCGGGTAACGATAAATGCCTTCTTAGCAGCAGCAATGGCCGAAGGTTTGGTGTAGTAGAAACCGATCAACAGGAAGGAAGAAACCCCTACCAACTCCCAGAAGATATACATCTGGAAAATGTTAACCGCAACTACCAGTCCCAACATAGAGAAGGTAAAGAGTGAAAGATAAGCGTAGTACATCTGGAAACGGTCTTCACCGTGCATATAGTTCCAGCTATACAAGTGTACCATACAAGAGATGAAGCTGATGACGATAAGCATCATCACCGAAATCGGATCAAGCATAACCCCAAGGTTAATGCTCAACACATCGGAAAACTTCAACCAAACTTCATTGAAAACCGCAATCTTCTGATAAACGCCGTTTACTTCTCCATTTACAAAGAAATAGTTATAGGCAACAAAGAAAGAAAGCACGGTGACTACCGATAAAACGGTGATCCCTGTCAGTCCCGCGACTGAAGGTGAGATTCTTCTTCCGGCCAGCGACAAAAACACAAAGCTTATGATCGGCAGGAACAGAATCAGTAACATTGGAATTTCGTAATTCATATCCATTAGTATTTCATCGTGGTGGTATCTTCCACATCAACCGTCTTGAAGCGGCGATACAGATTAATAATGATCGCAATAGCCAGTGAGACTTCTCCGGCTGCAACGGTGATGATGAACATCGAGAAAAACATTCCTTCCAACTGATGCGGAAAGAGATATTTATTGAATGCGATAAAGTTGATATTCACACTATTGAGAATCAACTCGGTCGACATAAGCATCATCAGCATATTGCGGCGGGCAAAGAAGCCGTAAACTCCCAGAAAGAATAAGATCGAACTGAGAATCAATATGTGCACTAAAGGTACTTGTTCCATAATATCTGTTTAAATAGATTTTGATTCTTCGATTATTTATTCTCTTCAGGGGTTTTGTCTTTCATCGCAATCACGATACTACCCACCAATGCAGCCAGCAGGAATACACTGATTACCTCAAA
Source organism: Bacteroidota bacterium (assembly GCA_030706585.1). GTDB lineage: Bacteria > Bacteroidota > Bacteroidia > Bacteroidales > UBA7332 > CAXXIC01. Next base: position 3,850 of record JAUZOF010000204.1, on the reverse strand, counting down.
TGGCAATACGTAGCCATAGTTTTTGTAATCGAGCAACTGCATACCAATGCTTTTCACTGACGAATCGCACTCTGCACCTGATTTCTCAAAGCCCAATGGAATGAGTACAGACAATACCAGTGCCAATCCGGCCAATGCAACCACGGCTGATTGTGCTACCTTTTTCGTACTTGGTAAGGAGACCTTCTCTCCCACCTGATGGGTCAGGAAGATGGAGAAAATAATCAGCACCACGATACCGCCCACATAGATTACCACCTGCAAGGCAGCCATGAAGTTCATTTCCATCAACAGGTAGATACCCGCCACGCCAATCAGGGCAAACAACAGGTAGATAGCTGCACGGAAAATATGACGGGTCGTTACCGTCAAAGCTCCGAATGCCAGAGTCATTCCGGCCAGAAGATAAAAAACAACAGTTTCTATATTCATGACTTTTTCTCCTTTGCTTTAAGTTTAGAACCCGGTTTATTCAATACCAGCAACAACTTGCTCTTATCGTAATCACTCAACTCGAACTGTTTGTTCATGTGAATAGCGTCAGACGGACAAGCATCCACACACTGACCGCAGAAGGTACAGGTACCCAGGTTGTAGTGGTATTTGCCAAGGTATTTTTTCTTCTTACCATCTTCGGTTACCTCAACTTCGGTATCGATGGTGATAGTACCGTTTGGACAAGCCAGTTCACACAAGGTACATGCCGTACAGTTGTGCTCATTGTTCTCATCGTGCGGCATTTCCAGAATTCCGTAAAAACGCTCGGGAATACGAATCGTAGTCTCACGGTTTTCGGGATATTGCTCCGTAATATTTACCTTACGCACATGCGTGAAGTAATAGAGCGTCAGCTTCATTCCCTGTGCCAGGGAATAGAAAGCCATGACTAATTCACGAAAATATTTAATGATTGATTTCATAATTAATTTTACTGCCCTGCTCTTTCTGAAGCAGGAGATTTAATCTGCAAAGTTCTTCTAATGATAAATGATGAATGAAGAATGATGAATGAAGAATTTGAATAATCCACACTCTTCATTTTTCAATCTTCATTATTCATTCTTCATTTAAAAGTGCCATCCTATTACTTCAAACAGGGCAGCGATTACCAGGTTAATGATACTCAACGGAAGCAGGTATTTCCACTCCAGTTTCAGCAGTTGGTCGATACGCAGACGTGGGAATGTCCAACGGAACCACATGATCAGGAAGATCATAAAGTAAACCTTACCCAATAACCAGGAGATACCCGGAATGTAATCCATCACGTGGTTAAATGCTGTAAATCCATAGATATGGAAAGGCTGCCATCCACCCAAAAATACTGACGATGCGATAATAGACACCACAATCATGTTGATATATTCTGTCAGGTAAAACATACCAAATTGCATACCTGAGTATTCGGTGTGATAACCTGCTGTCAACTCTTGCTCAGCTTCTGCAAGGTCAAATGGCGCACGGTTCAACTCGGCAGTTCCTGCGATTGTGTAAACAACAAATGCAAAAATGACCGGGAGGTGACCTTTGAAAATCCACCAACCATCAGCCTGAGAAGTGATGATGTCGTTGAAGTTCATCGAACCGGTCATCAACACGACAGAAAGCAAAGCCAATGCTGCAGACAATTCGTAACTCACGATTTGCGCACCACTACGCATGGCACCCAGCAATGAGTATTTGTTGTTACTTGCCCATCCTGCCATAAGGATACCGATTACGCCCAAAGACGAAACAGCAGTCGTGTAAAGCAGACCAATGTTAGAATCCCACATCTGTACGCCGGGAGCGAATGAAACAGGAGCCAAAGCCATCAATGCAACTGTCAGTACAAGATAAGGAGCAATGCAAAACAAAAGTCCGTCTGCACGGTTCGGTGTAAATGCCTCTTTCAGCAAAAGCTTGATCACGTCAGCAAACACCTGCATACTACCCCACGGTCCCACACGGTGTGGTCCGAGACGCAACTGCATAAATCCGGCCACTTTACGTTCCATGTACACCTGAGTGATCACGATAACCAGAACGCCGACCAATACGGCTACAGCAACCAGCACCAAACCGACAAACCATGTCAGTCCCGGCGACAAAAAGCTCGCCAGCAGGCTGTGTACCCATTCTATTATATCAGATAGTTTAATCATTTTTTTATCGAATATTTTACTGATTAATTATTGAATACGACTTCCCGATCAACGGTCAATGTCAGGAATAATCAGGTCAATGGTTGCCATACTTGCAATCAGGTCACCGATTTTTTCACCCACGTTGAGCGGTTTGGCTGTAGCCAGGTTAGAGAAGTTCGGAGTACGGAATTTCATGCGGTAAGGTTTTGTACCACCGTCACTGACAATGAATACACCAAGTTCACCACGAGCTGTTTCCACACGCTGATAGTATTCACCCACAGGGAGTTTAATCACCGGTTTCATTTTAGCACGATAGTCGCCTTCAGGAATATTATCAATGATCTGCTCGATGATATGAACCGACTGTTTCATCTCTTCCATACGCACCAGATAACGGGTCCAGCTGTCGCAACCATCCATCACGATCTCTTTGAAGTCGATTTTTTCGTAACCATCATACGGATGAAGCTTACGAACGTCACAAGAGATACCTGAAGCACGTGCTACCGGTCCGGTTACACCCAATGAAATAGCGAGGTCTTTAGGCAGAATACCTACTCCTTGCATACGGCGTTGGAAAATGATGTTACCGGTAATCAGTGTTTCATACTCGTGCATGTAACCTTTTACCTGTTTGATCAGGTCTTTTACGTGAGCCACGAAATTCGGGTGAATATCCTGCATCACACCGCCAGGCACCAGATAACTCATGGTGAGTCGGTTACCTGTAGTCTCTTCGAAAATATCGAGGATGCGTTCACGGTCACGGAAAGCAAGGAAGAACGGTGTTACCGCGCCCACGTCCATACTACATGATCCCCACCACAATTCGTGTGAAGCCAGACGCTGAAGCTCGCACATCAATATACGAAGCATTTTGGCACGTTCCGGCACTTCTACCTGAAGCGCTTTCTCGATAGCCAGACAGCAAACCTGGTTGTTCATGTGAGCCGACAGGTAGTCAAAACGGCTGGTAAGGTAAATGGATTGTTTGTAACCGAGTGATTCGGTCATTTTCTCGACTCCGCGGTGAATATATCCGATGACGGGCACCAGATCTTTGATCGTTTCACCGTCAAGTGTGGTTTGGAAACGAAGTACGCCGTGTGTTGACGGGTGCTGCGGACCAATATTTACCACAAACTCTTCAGTCTTCTCTTCTCCGGGAATATAATTTTTAATAGGTTCCATATCTATGATTAAAGAGTATCATCAAGGTTAATATGTACATAATCTTTCCGGAGTGGATAACCTTTCCAGTCATCGCCCAGAATCATGCGGCGAAGGAATGGGTGATCGGTAAATTTGATACCGAAAAGGTCAAAAATCTCATTTTCGTATAGCTCTGCCGCTTTCCAGCAAGAGTAAACGGAAGGAAGTTCTGCGTTGTCACGGTCTTCAAGCGTTACTTTGATTACCATATCGTGGCGGTAAGTGGTCGAAGAGAGGTGGTAAACCACTTCAAAACGATCTTTCCAGTCAATGGCTGTTTCGCAAAACAAGAAGTCGAACTTCGTCTCGGGAGAATCCTTCAGTTTTTCACACACTGACAACAACTCCTCTTTCGTTACGTACATCTGAGGAAAATCGAATGATTCGCCCACAGTTGCCGTCGGGAAGGTCTGGGTCAGATATGATTTTAATTCTTCTTTGTTCATACAATATTATTATTGAAATAAAACACCGGGAGGATTACTCCGCTGTCTCATCTTTTTTAGGTT
>JAUZOF010000203.1 GCA_030706585.1 Bacteroidota bacterium | reverse complement strand
GAGACACTGAAAAATGCGACAGCGGCACTGAAAAATGGATGGTCGGCACTGAAAAATGCAAGAGAGGCACTCCGAAATGCATGGGAGGCACTGAAAAACGCGACAGCGGCACTGAAAAATGCGAGGGAGAGTGACTCCCGGGCATTTTTCAGTGCCGCTATTGGTTAATTGATTGAAGATGGTTTATTCCTTAATCACCTTCGTGGTCGATGTACCTTCTTTGGCAATCACGCTGATGGTGTAAACGCCGGTTACGCATTGTCCGATGTCGATGCTGAAGCGGGTAACCGATTTATCTTTGGCCATAACCTGAACAGCCTGTCCGCGGCTATCATTGACCATCACGATGTACCCTTCGGCAAACGGCTCGTTGATGGTTACATAGACGATGCCTTTGGTCGGATTCGGATAAAGCGTTACACGCTTGCTATCGGCTTTCACATAAGGAACACCACTTCCGCCAGTGTTTTTCCCCCGTACCACCGGATATACCATAGAAAGTTGCGGAACCGTTGGGGCGGAATTGTATTCCGACCCCTTAGTTACTAATAGGATTTTCAATCCGACAACAAACTATTCCGCTATAAAATTAAGCTTTTTAGCAATGCTTCAAATGTTCTGCTTATTTGTTTTCGGAATTTCAAATTCCTATAATAATGGAAAGGCGGATGACACATCCGCCTTGACCATACATCATTTTTCAACAACGGTTATACATTCGGTGTGACGAAGGCGGGTTTGTAACCCGTGCCATCTGTTTTGAGCAGTTTGCAACTGCGATTGCGAAACAAAAGAGGTTCTATGTGTGAAGTTTGCAACTTCAAAAACAGTCACAGACTGTTTAAATAAAAAGCGCGGGTTGCAAACCCGCGCTAAGAGGGGGGCTGATTTTGTTGTACAGTTTATTTACAGTACCTGATTTTCTATCAACCGCTTTCCGTTGTTCTGTCTTTTCAATATTTAGGGGGCAATGAAATACTTATTGACTATTCGTATTTCAACGCATCCGCCGGATTGCCCACCGATGCTTTATAGCTTTGCCAGCTTACCGTAAGCACGGTGATGAAAAGCGTAACCAACCCCGCAATCGCAAATATCCACCAACTGATGTCGGTATGGTAGGCGAAATCCTGCAACCATTTATTCATCATCCAATACACGAGCGGACAGGCAATGACAAAGGCAATGACTGTCCAACGGAAAAAGTTACGGTTTATGAACAGCATCACTTCCGACACCTGTGCGCCATTGACCTTGCGTATACCTATCTCCTTCTTCTTCTGGTTGATGTAATGCAGCAACAATCCGTACAAGCCGAGACAGGCAATGGATAGCGACAGGATGGTGAGCAGGATATAGAATTTTCCAAAACGTACTTCGGAGAAATACTGGCGGTTAAACAATTCGTCGGCAAAGAAATAGTTAAACGGATCTTCGGGAAAATGCCGTTTATATATCTTCTGCAATTGGGCAACCGCCTCCTGCATGTTCGGGTTATTTACGCGAATGGAATAGAACCCAAACTCGTAGGGGTGGTCATTGTTCCAAACCATCGGATAAACAGGCTTGTGCAACCCCTCGTTGTGAAAATCGGCCACCACGCCAATAATTTCGACAGGCTTCCGGTTGTCGCCGGTGGGTACGATTTGTTTGCCTATGGCATCCTGAGCATTGGCAAAACCCAACTTTCGGGCAGAGCTCTCGTTTATCAATATTTTATTGGCATTATTGGCCGGAGTGACGGAAAAATTTTGCCCGGCCAACAACTTCAACGAATAGGTGTTGATAAAACCATCGTCGGCATTGTTGGTGCAGAAAACCGCGCCCGGCTGAACTCCTGCATCCAGACGGACGAACTCACCGGAACGCCAGCGTGGTTCCTGTCCGGGCACGTTCATCGTTGCTGTGGCTGCCATAAACCGAGGATCGGAAAGCACCTCTCTCCGAAACGCAAGGTACTTCGCTCTACGTCCTTCGCCCAGAATGTTGGTCGATGCCGGCCCGCTTAAAATTAGCACGCGGTCGATTTTCATACCCAACTGGTAGTTCTGCATAAAGCGTATCTGCTTAAACACGATAATCGTTCCGCTGATAAAAACAATGGAAATAACCAGTTGCGCTATCACCAAGCCTTTCTTGAAACCGCTTTTGCCTTTCACTTCTTTGCGTCCGGTGAACGCTCCCATCCGGAAAATGCTTACCGAAGTATAAATGCTTGAAAACACAATTCCGGTAAGGCACGCAAGCGCCAGAAAGAATGCGATTTTCTCGCCCGGAATATAGGCATGACCAAGCGGCAGGCTGAAAAAATGCGCAAATGGTATCATCAAAACCAGATATAGCCCATACGCCAGAATTACAGCCATAACATTGATAATCAAGCTTTCGCTGAGCGATTGCAGCCAGATATGAAGGCGAGAAGCCCCGATGAGCTTCCGGATCAGAATTTCGTGCGTACGCTTTACCGACTGCGCTGTCGAGAGGTTCACAAAGTTTATCCATGCGATGAGCAAAGTGAGCAGCCCCACAATAAGCAGGTTCACCAACGATTTGGGATTGGTACCGGCTCCGAACTCGCTCTGCAACCCGCGAAGGAAGTGCAGGTCGGGCAATGGCTGAAGCTTGAAATGAGCGGTTTTTCCCTCCTTTTTCAGGAATGCCATGTGGCGATCCACAAACCCGTTGATACCGACCTCGGCCTGCGCCGCAGAAACGCCCGGCTTCAGGCGGATATAATTCCACCAGCCCGGCCAGTTCCAGTCACCCTGTTCGCCTATCCACTTATAATACACAAACGTATTGATCGATATAAAATATTCGGCATCGAGGTGCGTGTTCGAAGGCAAATCGGCAAAAACGCCGGTTACCTCCACGGGCATTCCCTCATTCACTTTCATGATTTTGCCCACCGGGCTTTCTGTGCCAAAAAGGGCTTTGGCCTTGCTGGCCGACAATACTCCGGTAAGCGGTTTTTTGAAATCGGCTTTGCCCTGCAACATGGTGAGCGGGAAAACCTTCTCAAAACCTGCGTCCACCCAGAGTACGTTTTGATCGCTGTAACCGACTATCCCATTGCGGATAAGGCAACGCTCAAGGTAAGTGAGCGTGTTAGCTTCTACGCCGGGCAGTTCCTGCTTTAGCGCGAAGTACATCTGTCGGGGAGTTTGGGCGCCTTCGTAGGTACTTACACCATCTTTGGCCATCGTCATATTGATACGATACACCCGCTCGCTTCCGTCAAAAAAACGGTCGTACGATGTTTCGTAAATGAGGTAATGAAGGATAAATAGAAAGGCCGTCAGCCCAATGGTCAAGCCCAGAATATTGATAAGGCTCACACTCCTGTTTTTCAATAGGCTTCGGAAAGCTGTAATAAAATAGATTCTAAACATGTCAATTTGTTATTTGCATTGCCAATGCGGTTTATTATGTACTCTGTAACACTCCTCAATGACCCATTCTTATCGTTTGTCTGAGATTAAATTTTTCTTCTATTTTGTAGAAACACTTGGAGAAGAATGGATTATCAAACTGACTTCCATCAAACCAGTACCACCAAGAAACTCTGACAATCGCTATAATCCAATTGTTTTATTCTCCAAGGCATCCTTAAAAAGAGTAATCTCGGGGAAAGTCTGTTTCAATTGTTCTACTTTCTTTGACCATTCCCCATACAGGCTTGGAGGCATATGCATGACAACGATGTGTCGGGGATTTATTGTTTTTTTCAAGTAATCCAAATCCGCTTTGCCATTATTCAATAGTTCGTAATAGACAAAAGCAACATCTACGGGTTCTTTCCAATGTCCGTTTTTTGCCATATAATCTTTGAACTGCTCCATTTTCGTATCGCCCGAATGAAAAATCCCGACCCCATCCATATTGATATAAAACCCGACATTTTTCATGTATTGCTCTATATCAATACCATCTTCGATGTACGGCATGTGCTTTAGCCCGAGAGCCTTCACCGTTACATTATCAATCGTAAGCTTGATGCTTTTATTCGTTTCGGGTGTGAGCTCGCAAAATTGTTTTTTCAATTTGACAAACCGAAACTGTTCCCCGTCGATAAATACGAGTGATGGCTTCGTGGTTATCAGTTTCACCGAAGGGAATTTGCTTAAATAGTCGTTCATCAGTTTCGAATCGGAATGATCCTTATGGTAATGGGACAAGAAGCAAAAGTTTACACTGTCGAACGGAGCTTCCGCATTCATTATTTGACTCAATGTTTCCTTTGTCGGAGTTGCAAAATACCCGTATCCGTCTGTAAACAAAGCATCGATTAATATTTTGTGATGCTTTGTTTTGAGCATAAATCCGTCATTCGCAATATAGGTGACATGCAAATCTCTTGTTTTGGTTTGTGAAAATACTGAGCTAAGTCCAATACTCAAAGCTAAAATCAGTCCTAAAATCTTTTTCATCCTTCTATCTTATTTGTATTTTAAATACTACTGCAATATTGTTCGGAATGCTATTTGGCTTTTTAATTTCCAGTGATTCAGGATTTTGCTCCCACGATAATTTTTCCTTGCTGCCGAGCATTTCAATATTCTTGATTTTTAATGCCCCGCCGTTTTTCGTTAGCGATTTGAGCGAAATATCCTCAGTTGGGACACCCATCACGGTTGCATAAACCACATTCCCTTTCCGCGTGTAACGAATATCCTTACTTCCCAATTTTGTGTTTCCTTCATTAAAGCCCTCTACCACCTTTGACCCAGAAGCTTCGACCGAAGGCCCCTCGCCAAATACTTTCCATGGGCGTGTATCGAAAATGCTTTCTTTGTTCACATCCATCCAGGCAGCTATGCCTTCGAGTATGGCCACTTCTTTATCATCGATTGAGCCATCGCCCCGGACAGGAATATTCAGCAACATATTTCCGTTCTTACTGACGATATCCACCAACATGCGGATGACGGTTGCTGCCGATTTGTAACGGTCCTGTTCGTAAAAAGCCCTGTTGTAATGCCAGTCGCCAATGCAGGTACAGGTTTGCCATGGGGCAGATTCTATTTTGTTGGTAGCGCCACGTTCCACATCCCAAACCAAACATTTTTTCTGTTCATCGGTTAGTTTTTTACCGAATAAAACGCCTTCGAGCTTGCCTTTGTGGGTGGCCATGTTGTGGTTATAAAAATGTGCGGCAAGTTTCAATCCTGCATCACTTATCTGGTATAATGGTAAGCCGTTGTCATCGAAATAAAGCAAATCAGGATTAAATTGGTTTATCAAATCCATTGTCCGGTTATAAAACTTTTCGCAATACCTCTGAGAGGGAATTGACGCTTTGTTGACCCAGTTCCATTGGCTCGTCCATACGTTGTGAATACTATCAAACACAGGCTTCCAAATGCCATTAATATCATCGCTATTTCCGCTCAAAGGATGACTTTGCTCGTAAAGTTCCTGCGGGTCAAGCCCTTCCCACCATGTTTCCTTGCCATCGGCTTTAGTCAGTTTGCCATCATAGGGAATACCTGCAAATTCTCCCTTTTTGTCCGCTCGCTGAGAGGTTTCGAACCACGTCCATGTATGTGCGGCATGAACACTCAATCCAAACGGAAGCCCCTGTTTTTTAGCCGCTTTGGCCCAGCCGGCAATAATATCTTTTCCGGGGCCTACGCGCACTGTATTCCATTCTTGGTATTTGCTGTTCCACATGTCGAGGTTATCGTGGTGGTTGGCCATGGCAAAGAAGTATTGCGCTCCCACCCGCTTGTAAAGCGCCACGAGCTTTTCCGGTTCCCAATTCTGACCTTTCCAATCATGAATTATATCTTTGAAGCCAACTTTTGAGGGATGCCCGTAATGAGAAACAAACCATTTATACTCATCGCTTCCTTCGTTATACATAAACCGGGCAAACCAATCGCCCTGCTCTGCCTGACATGCAGGCCCCCAATGCGCCCATATCCCAAATTTGGCGTTGCGAAACCACTCCGGAACCTTGTATTGACTGAGCGATTGCCATGTTGGTTCGAATTTGCCCTTAGCAACCGGCTCGCTATCCGTTTGCACGATTATAGGCTTGTTTTCTTGTGCTTGCAAACAAAATGATGACAACACACAAATGATGCTCAATAATTTAGTTTTCATGATATTGATTCTTAGTTTTATATTGCTGATTTCCAAGGTATAAACCATTGTTGGCGTTTGCGATTTCATTATCATCAAAAAGTTTATTGAAAAGGCAGATAATTTATATCCGTAAAATCGACTTTACACCCTTTCCCTGTAGGAGACTGAGCACAGAGTCCAATTTGCAGGCTTTCAGTTTTATTTAACCTAAAGGAACGTATTGGAAGCCATCCTTTCCCTTCTTCTAAATAACTAAGCGTAAATGTATTATCCTTCGTAGATCCTGTAATTCTGAAATAAACCTCGTTATTATTGACAGCCATTGAATTGCAGTCGTCGGCAACCTCGTTACATACAACAGAAACAACTCGTGGCTGCCCTTTTATATCATACTCGAAACATAATTTCGCAAAGTGCGTGCTGTCATTGAATATCATCAAGACACCCGCATCCCATTTTGATTTAAAGGCCGGCTTGATTTTTGCCGAAAGTGTAAAACCCGAATCCGGCGTGAATACCAACCTTGGCGACCGGTTCGTTTTAAAACCACCATCCGGTGATATAAACAGGTCGGTGTAAGCCGGTGCAGCGATCTGGATGGAATTTCCACTCAATATTTTGTAATCCTGCGCCTTATTCTCGAAGTGCATCGTGTAAGGAACAGACGAAATCTTTACTTCCTGCGCTTGCGTATATACAGAGCAGGCGAAAACGATCAAAATAGACAAAAGAAACCCTTTCATTATTTTGTATTTATGTTATTAATTGTGTTGATTTTACAATAAGGACAAAGTCCTAATTTCTAGTATCACCGCATAACCAAGTGTTCAAAAACCCGCTGGCTCTCTTCACTCATAATCTTTCCGTCGAACAGATTGATAACACGGTGTGCGAAGGTGGCGTCGCGGTCGGAGTGCGTAACCATTATGATGGTAGCGCCCTCTTTGTTGAGGTCGGAAAGGAGCTTCATCACTTCGAGGCCGTTTTTCGAGTCGAGGTTACCGGTCGGCTCATCTGCCAGAATCAGCTTGGGATTGGCCACCACGGCACGGGCAATGGCTACGCGCTGCTGCTGTCCGCCCGAGAGCTGCTGCGGAAAATGGTGCTTGCGGTGGCCTATTTTCATGCGTTCGAGGGCGGCCTCTACTTTCTCCTTGCGTTCTGCCGCCTTCATATTCAGGTAAATAAGAGGGAGTTCTACGTTTTCACAAACGTTCAGCTCGTCGATCAGGTTGAAGCTCTGGAAAACGAAGCCGATGTTCCCTTTGCGGATGTTAATCCGCTGGCGCTCGCGCATGTTGGCCACCTCGGTGTTGTCGAAAAGGTAACTGCCCGATGAGGGGTTATCCAACATGCCCAGTATGCTGAGCAGGGTTGACTTCCCGCACCCCGACGGCCCCATAATGGCTGTAAACTCGCCCTTTTTAACGTGCAGGCTTACGTTGTCTAATGCTGTGGTTTCCACTTCTTCTGTGCGGAAT
>JAUZOF010000202.1 GCA_030706585.1 Bacteroidota bacterium | reverse complement strand
CAAAAAAAAGGATAATTTTATAAACAATTGTTTTCATCAAATCAGAATCAAGAGATAATATATCTATTTAAAAGCATCCAAAGCTTTTGTGGGTTTCCCATCATTACCCCAGCAGCTTAATGGGTATTGACTCCAGCTGCGCGCTCCTTCCGGTTCCCAGTAAAAAATGCCTACCCCCTTATGTTGAGGAACTTCATTTAGTTTTTTGATCACTGCTTTCAACATGTTGTATGTGTTTTCGGCTTTGTTGTCAACGCCGCCTACTTCTACGACCATTACTTCTTTTCCATAGCGTTGGGACAAATCCTTTAGGTTGCCGCCTAAGTTGTTGATAGACAGGGTGTAGTCTGGATGGCCGTCTAACCAGAAAGGATAATAGGAAAGTCCGATAATGTCGTAATGTGCATTGTATTTAGTTGCATTGTCAAACCACCAGCGACACCGTTCGTTATTGTTGCCCTGATCCAGTTGTAGTACGACTTTGGTATCAGGCGATGCAGCTTTGATCGCATCATACCCGCTGTTTGTAAGCTGTATAAGCTGAGGCCAATTATCTATGCTTCCTTCCGGAAGTAACATACCGTTGGTAATTTCATTTCCAGTCTGAACCCATACAGGAGTTACCCCGGCTTTTTTTAGAGCCGACATAACATCAAACGTATAATCATATAAAGCTTTTTTCAATTGTTCAAAACTCAGTTCTTTCCATGCTTTGGGTTTTATTTGATGTGCAGGATCGGCCCAGGTATCACTGTAATGAAAATCGATCATCACCGACATCCCGTTTTCTTTTGCCCTTACGGCCATGGCCACTGTTTCATCTTTACTACAATGCCCGCTGATCGGATCATCGGAAGGATTAACCCATGTATGTAAACGGATGGAGTTAATTCCGTGGTTTTTTAAAATCCGGAAACAATCTTCTTTTTTTCCATTGCTGTTGTAAAAAGTATATCCGCCTGCTTCCATTTGAGGAAGCCAGCTAATGTCGGCTCCTTTGGCAAAAGAAGCTGCCTTTTGGGCGTTAACTTTTATCGGCAATAAAAACACCAATAACATTAGGGAAAGAATAGATATAATTGATTTTTTCATAACTGTAAATATGTTTTTTTTTATAATATTGGCAACGGTTTGATATTATTAATCAAACCCTTGCCTTTTTTTATTATTGGATTTGGTACGTATATTTTTCCGGGTGATTTAAATCCAATTTGATTGTTTTTGTTCCTGTTGAGGTTGGCATAACATTACTCCCTCCTAAAATCAGCTGGGTAGGATCGTTGCTGCTGGTACCATATTTAAAACTCCAGTCGCCGTTTAAAATAAACTGAATTCCCCAACCGATTGTAGAGATATTGCAGGTTACAGTCCATACTTTGTTGGCACTGTCATAAGTCATTGGGGTAGCTGTTAGGCTCCAGTTATTGAAATCGCCCGTAACACAAACCGAATTTATCGCGGTTTTGCTCCAAGTCATGTTATTCAAATTGGCTTTGACCAGAAAATAGCCTGCAGCATCGAACCAGATGTTCCACTTGTCGCTTGCATTATCCAGTGAATAAAGGGAATTAGGCGTCGAACCATACGTGGTACCGGTTCCGTCGGCTTTGTCTGTAAATTTGAAATTGGCCCATGCTGCTGCTTCAACATACCCTTCATAATTGCCGTCATTGTTTATCGAGCAGAGTTTTACAGAATAGTCGTTCCAATTTCCTCCAACTACACCCGGCATATACAGGTATGAAACTTGTTTGGGCAAGCTGTATGGGGTTACTTTTATTTTTAGTATATTGCTGTATATCGCATTGCTTCCAAAGGAGAGGTTTGCCTTTAGCCGGACTTGAATCGTTGATTGGACGTCTGGGGTACGTTTCAGCAAATTCAGCATTTTCTTGTTCATCACAGAATCAGTATATGAAACGCTATACTTATTTACGGGTATTGCTTCTTCGACCGGGGCAGTAAAAGTGCCGTTCATCGTATCCATTTGAAGGGTGTATGTGACCGGTGTACTGATCCCGTAAGTAAGTGTATCCCATTTAAAGCTGATTGCAGTATGGGTAGAAGCATTTGTTTTGCTCAAAACAAGAACAGAATCGCTTGAGCTAAGCACAAATTTACTGTCGCTGGGCAGATTAATTGTATATTTCAGGTCATTGTCTGTACATGAATACAGTAATACTAAAGCCAGTAACAGTACTGATAACTTATATATGATGTTTTTCATACGATTTACCTTTTTAATTAATGACATAAAACCAGACTTTTAATAATTGTCGTTTTGTTTCAGATTAGGGTTTGCCAGCAAATCTGATGTAGGGATAGGGAACAGATTGTATTTACTGTCTACAGATTTTCCGGCTAAGGCATTGCCTTTCCAGGCCCAGAGATAATCTCCTGTAGTTAGTTTGTTATAGCGGACTAAATCGGTACGTCTTTGGGCTTCCCAGTACATTTCGCGTGCTTTTTCGTCAAGGATGAAATTGAGGTTCAAGTCATCCTGTTTTATATTACCCAAGGTACTTGAAGGATCATTTGCATATGCGCGACCACGTAACTGGTTGATATAATTAAGGGCAGTAGATACATCGCCACCTTTACCTCCACGTAAAACAGCTTCGGCATAAGTGAAATATATTTCGGCCAGGCGGAACACCGGGAAATCAATATCCGAAAGGTTATTATAACTGTTGTTTTGTACAATTGAACTCCCATCCCGGTTTACATTGCGGTATTTGAATGCCGAATAACCGTCAGTGCTCTTGCTTACATCTTTAACTTCAAGATTTTGGCCTGTGGTATAGATCTCGGCCCGTTTATCGACCGTTGTATCCGTTGAAGGGAACAAAGCCGGAATTTGTTGGGTCATTCTGAAGTTGCTCCAACTTCCGGACAGTCCGTTAATCGAAGCCGGTACTCCTGCAGCACCTAATGCCAGGAAATTCGTCCCGTTCCAGGTTTGGTTCCTGTTGTCATAGTTTAAAGTGAAGATAAATTCATTGGTGTTCTTATAGTTATCGCCCAGCATCAACCAGCTGTATTTTTTTTCGAGGGAATAACCTGCCGTAATGATCTTGTTGCAATAGGTAATGGCCTGAGTATAGTATTCGGTACCCGTATAAACTTTCCCGTTTAAATACATTCTTGAGAGCAGTGCCCATGCGGCAGCTTTATCAGGGCGACCCCATTCGTTGGTACGCGGATCGGCTAACAGAGGTTCAATTTCTTTCAATTCTGATTCAATAAAAGCAAACAAATCAGCGCGTTTAATCTGTTTTGGAGAAGAGAATCCCAGATTATCTGGTGTCGGAAATGGCGGGTTACCATAAAGGTCCATTAAAACCCAGAAACAATATGCGCGCAGGTACCGGATTTCAGCTCTGTATTGTTTGACCTGGGTTGCATCTGAAGTAGAAAAACCTTTTGAAGCTATTTTGTCATCAGTTGATTCATTCAGAAAGTTGTTGCAGTATGTAATCGTCATCAACATACTTGAATAAACGTAAGTAATACAGGTGGCATCAGCGCTCCAAGCCAACTGGTGGAAAACAGAGTTACCTCCGTCATCGTTCCAGGTACTAACGGCTTCATCAGTCGGGTATTCCTGCATCTCCCAATATTGTCGGAGGAATGTCCCATAAATCATATTGGAATAAATAGATGCCATGCTTTGTTTATATCCGGTTGCGGTACTAAACTGGGTATCGGCAGTCAGGTCGTTGGTTGGTTTTTTGGTAAGGTCATCAGTACAGGCGGCAAGACCTGTTGCCAATGCCAATATCAGCCATAATTTGCTTTTTGCAATATATTTGTTAAAGTTCATATTCGTATTTTTTTAAGGTTAATAATTCAAATTCAGACCGAATGCAAACACTCTAGGTATCGGATAGGCATCCTGTGTACCGCTGTTTGTTTCCGGATCGAGCCCGGTAAATTTGGTTATCGTAAAGATATTCTGAACCGAAATGTTTACTTTCAGACTGATATTACTCTTAGGGATAATTTTGCCAAAATCATATCCCAGATAAGCATTGTCCATCTTCAGGAATGAAGCATTTTGCAAATAATAATCACTGTAATTTTCGTATTGATCGGTATATTTAAATTGAGATTTATAATAAGATGTATTCAGATTTTCTGAAGTGCTCCACCCGGTCATTGCTACCGAATTTTCCTGTGGTTTATAAAAGATGTAATGTCCAAGGTTTGCATGTAAGGAAACGCCTGCTGACCATTTTTTATACTGAAAGTTGGTGTTGAATCCAAGTAAATATTTCGGGATAGCTGATTTATTGGTCACATAACGGTCATTGGCATCAGTCAATCCGTCTCCGTTCACATCAAGCATCTGGTCTTCTATAGGTTTCCCTGTTTTGTCGTATACCTGATGATAAAGATAGTATGTATTGCGGGCATAACCTACAGTATTTACCAATGTGGCGTCACTAAACAAGCCTACTCCGCTTTTGTCGATCATACTTATTTTTGTGATTTTATTTTTGTTGTAAGTGGCATTAAAACTCATATCCCATGTAAAATCCTCTGTTTTAACAGCTATTGCTTTTACGTTGAACTCTATACCATTATTTTCCATGGTTCCGATATTTTTCATCATTGTTGAACCAAAGCTGTATCCGTAAGGAATCGTCACACTGTTTAGCAAATCTTTGGTCTTTTTATTATAAAAGTTGATACTACCTGTGATGCGGTGAGAAAAGAATCCGTAATCCAAACCAATGTTTGAAGTTGCCGTTTGTTCCCATTTCAGATCGGGATTATAAACCTGAGGGAATACCGTGGTGTATGGCGTATTCCCGATCATATACTGGTAAGCAATCCCGCTGGTGGTGTACCGGCTGATGTGATAATAATTGTCGAGCCCGTCCTGCTGGCCGGTAATACCGTATCCGATGCGAAGTTTCAAGTCGGAAATTGCACTCACGTCTTTCAGGAAACTTTCCTGTTTGATTTTCCAGGCAAGAGCCATTGACGGGAACATGCCCCAGCGGTGTTTGTCAGCAAACCGGGAAGAAGCGTCATCGCGGATTGAAGCTGTTAATAAATACTTTTCCTTAAATGAGTAATTCAGTCTTCCATAGAAAGAGACAATCGAATGGCTGGGTTTATCGGTCTTGTATGTGGGTACAGTGCTGGAAATAAGCGTTCCTTCCGCGTCATAGGTGGGATAAGAATAATTGGTAGTCAGGAAATCATTATACGAATATCCCGCGGTAACATCAAATTTGCTTTGGATTGACGGAAGTTCCTTTGAATAAAACAGATAGGATTCAAATACATTATTGACAATATCTTTTGATGGATCTCCGCTGTACTTGCTGCCGCCTGTAAGTATTTTGGCAAAATAATTGGCAGGAGCGAAATACGTGTATTTTGCAGTCGTGACATCATAACCTGCATTTACGTTCAGGTGTAGATCGGGTAAAAAGAAAAAGCTGTAATCACCCTGGATATTTCCGATACTGCGGTAGTTCTTATTTCGCGAATTCACCTGTTCCAGCATGCTTACCGGGTTAATGTTGGTCAAAGCCGGATTAGAGGCATATTGTGTGTACTGAAAATAGCCGCCATAAGTCTGATCTGTGACATGTACTGGTTGAGTCGGGTCGAATGCCGTGGCGGCGTAAATAGCGCTTTGATCGGCAATTCGTTCATTTTCATAGGAACCCTTCAGGTTAATATTGAATTTTAATTGATCTTTCAGGAATGAAGGAGCCAGATTAATCGAAGCAGTAGTCCGTTCGTAGTTACCTGTTTTCAATGTTCCGTCCTGATTGAGATAGGCTAGCGAAACGCGGTACGGGAGTGACTTCAAAGTTCCGTTGACACTTAAATTATAGTCGTGTGCGAAAGCTTTTTTGAAAATTTCATCCTGCCAGTCGGTATTTGCGCTGCCCGGAGTTATTCTCATTGCTGTTCCAAGTTCCGTAGCCAGTTTTCGGTACTCATCCGCAGAAAGTACATCGGTTTTTTTCATTACTGTTGATAAACGCAGGTTGGTGTTGAAATCGACATTGATTTTGCCTTTGCTTCCTTTTTTTGTAGTAATCAGGATTACACCGTTTGAGGCTCTTGATCCATAGATAGCTGAAGCAGAAGCATCTTTAAGAACGGTGAAGTTTTCTATATCATTGGGATTTAACTGACTAATCATTCCGGGGCCGCCGTTCCATCCTTCAACAGGCATACCGTCAATAACAATCAGCGGGTCGTTTGATGCATTTAATGATGCACCGCCCTGAATAAGGAATGAACTTCCGGCGCCGGGTTTGCCGCTGCTGGGCAATACCTGTACTCCCGGTATTTTGTTGGCTATCAATGCCTCTGCATTGGTTAAAGGAGCTTTTTCAAAGTCATTCGAACTGACCGTTGAAATATTCCCTGTAAGATCTTTGACTTTCTGGGTTCCATAGCCGACAACCACAACCTCTTCAAGGCTTTTCAGGGAGGGAAGAAGCTTTATTTTTAAAGGGTTATTATCCGTTAGTGTTACTTTTTGAGAATTATAACCCATGAAGGAAAGTTCAATTGTGTTTTTTCCTGCCGGTAATGTTATACTGAAGTTTCCATTTAAATCAGTAATTGTAGCCACTGATGTTCCTTCCACTCTAACGCTTACACTGGGCATAGGTGCACCCAGCTCGTCTGTTACGGTGCCTGTAGCTTTCTTTTGAGTTAAGGATTGCTGTGCCTTGACCGATATCCCTCCCAGGAAAATTGGGGCGATCATCAAAACAACCGTCATAATTGCCATTCGAAAATGACTCAATAATCTAACGTAGTTTTTTCTCATAATTATAGGTATTAAAAATGAAGGTTTAAGTCAAAATTTTAAAGCGAGCTTTACTTATTTATTTAAGTTAATAATTCTTTATGTTTAGTAAATGTTGATTTTTTACTTTCGGAGATCATCTCTTTAGGTTTGATTTATAATGTTATAATTGTTGGTTATTTCATCGACTGTTTTGGAACTCGATTTTTTTATGCGGTTGGCATTTGTATACGAAAAGGGGATTGCCTTTAATATGGCAGGGGAAGTTGTAAACTTTTTCATAAACAACATTTTTAGGTTTAACAGAATTTAATTACAGGTTTGGTTATATGGTTTTATCGACAATGCAAATTAGGGAATCCGGCCGGGATCAAAAAGCACAAATCGGACAAAAAAGAAAACAAATCGGACATCAGACAGCTAATGGGAACTGCCTGATAAATCTGTAATATATTTATTTGCAGGTTATTATTTGTATGGTGGACTGTCTAATGGAAAAAACAGTATAATTATCGGCAGTTGAATTCCAATAATAATTCTTTTCAAAGAAAAAAAATATTTTTAGTCATTTTGTCCGGTGTATTGTTTGGGAGTTGTACCATAAATAGCCTGAAAGCATTTTGAAAAGTACGAGTAATTAGAAAAACCGACCAGGTACATAACTTCTGAAACGGAGAATTTTTGTTGGGCCAGGAGCATGGCTGCCTTTTTCATGCGGATAGTGCGGATATAATCAACCGGCGTAAGCCCCGTAAGCTGTTTGATATGCCGGTAAATTTGTTTGGAATT
>JAUZOF010000201.1 GCA_030706585.1 Bacteroidota bacterium | reverse complement strand
GGATGAAGCGGCCAACCAGTTGTTCCTGAAAGTGGTCAACCCGAATACGACCGACTACCGCACCACTATTAATCTGAAAAATGCTTCAGCAAGTAGGGTATCGGGCACTGCCAGCGTACTGACCTCAGCCAATATTTCCAATGAAAACTCATTTGCTTCACCGAATTACATCGTTCCGGTAAATTCGGCCATCGACACCCTGGGCAGTGCATTAAATTATACTTTCAAAGCAAATTCCGTAACCGTACTGAAACTGAATACCGCGACAACCAGCGGAGTCTCCACCATTAAGGCAAACGGAAAGCAACTCTCATTCTTCCCTAATCCCACGAGAGACTTCGTTTACTTCAAAGATGCAGGTGTCGATATTATCTCTTTTCAGGTTCGCAACGTTACGGGCCAAACCGTTTTACAGGACAAAACCACAAATGGTAAAGCTGATTTATCGAGCCTGCAACCCGGAATTTACTTATTGACCGCCCACCAGGGAAACCAGATAGTTTCAGGAAAAGTAGTCAAAAAATAATCTAACCCATATTATCGGACAAAGCCGTTGCAGAGATGATTTGCAACGGCTTTGCGGTTTTATAATTCGCTCATTTTGAGAAAATCTCGCAGATAAACATGATGAATGCCCTGATAATTGCCTCCGGCATTGAATGCGTCCATCGACACCACATACTTCGGATAACTATCGGCTATTTTCAGCAAATTACCAAACTCTCTTTCATGTGTCTTTTCATCAGGAATCAGGTAAGTGGATTGGATATATACCTTTCTTCCTTTTTTTATCCCGACAAAATCTATTTCCAGATTGTCAAGCTGCCCGACATAGACTTCGTAACCGAGGATCTGTAAATGCTGGTAAATGCAGTTCTCCATCAACTTGTGTATATCGCGGCTGAAATCAATATTTTGCAGGCAATTCCTCAGCCCCAGATCTTCAAAGAAGAATTTATCGCCAATCTCAAATTTCTTCAACCCCTTGATATCGATACGACGCACTTTATGAATAATAAATGCATTACTCAGCGCCCGCAAATAATTGATTATAAGATTCACGGAAATATCCACTTTCTGGGACTTCAGGTATTTATGAATATTCGAAGCAGAAAACAGACTCCCTACATTATCGGCAATATATTCAACCAGTGTTTCGAGAAAATCCACATTACGAATATTCTCCCGACTAATCACATCCTTGAGCAAAATGGTCGAATAGACATTCTTCAGATATTCTATCGCCAGCTCGTCTTCCAGTCCAAGTCTCGACAAATAAGGAAGACCGCCATAGGTCAGGAACTGCCTGAGAGCTTTATCGTCATCGCTCAGCTGATGAAACTCCAGAAACTCTGAGTAGTTCAGACTATGAATCCGAAACTCAATATAACGCCCCGAAAGATAGGTTGACAATTCACTGGACAACATTTTTGCATTACTACCCGTACAGATAATCTCGCATTTCATTTCGGCCTGATAGCTTCGCAACACATGTTCAAAGCCTTTTATATCCTGAATCTCATCAATGAAAAGATAATTCTTTACCCCCGGTAGAATCCGTTCATTAGCATAAGAAAAAAGATCTGCATCATCATGAATTGACCGAAATTCTTCCAGTTCCTTGTTGATATAGATAGTATTAGCCTCCGGATTAGCCTGTTTTATATCTTTAATCAACTGCATAAGGATATAACTTTTACCGACACGGCGTTGTCCGGTCAGCACTTTGATAATTCCTTTATCCATAAATGGCATTATCCTTTCACAATACAGAGGGCGATTGAAGAGTTGCATATCCTTTGAGTATAATCAAAACTTTACACAAATATACCATTTTCTTTGATTATAATCAATAAACAAACCAAAACATAACGCTTTATCATTTATAATCAACGCAAATAAATTCGTTTTATACGATGCTTATCATTCACCCCCTTCTAACTCTTACTTTACATGATTCCAGGCCTATTCATCCGGATGATTCTTATAATTCTGCGCATATTGTGAAGGTGTTACACCAAATGTTTCGCGGAAATATCTGGTGAAATATTTATGCGTATTGAATCCCACCCGGTCAGCCACCTCGCTGACAGACATTTGCCCCTGAGCCAGAAGCTGAGCAGCGCGTTTGAGTCGTATGGAACGGATAAAATCAGAAGGCGCCATTCCGGTAATGCTCTGCAGTTTCTTATACAGCACGGTGCGATCCATGCTCATCTCTTCGCTAAACTGCTGTACCGAAAACTCCGGATTATCCATATTACGCTCAATGCAGGCTAATGCTTTTTCGACGAGTTGCCGGTCCAAAGAGCTAATAGTAATTTCTTTGGGATTGACCTCGATCTTTTGTGTAAACTGATGTTGGCGAAGGTTTTGTTGCTCAATCAGCTTTGTGATTCGAAGCAACAACAGGTCGAGATTGAACGGTTTAGATAAATATTCATCCGCACCCGCGCCGAAGCCTTCCAGCTTGTGCTCTTCAGAGGTTCTGGCTGTCAGCAGAATGACCGGGATATGCGAGGTTGACAGGTCTGATTTGATCCGCTGGCAAAGCTCAAGCCCGTTCATTTCAGGCATCATCACGTCACTGATGATCAGGTCAGGTTGGGATGATTTCGCCAGTTCCAGTCCGGCCTTGCCATCGGCTGCGGCCAAAACATCATAGCTTTTGGCCAATTCCCCAATCAGGAATGTCCGCAGGTCTTCATTATCCTCCACCACCAGAAGCCTGTACCGTTTTGTTGAGTCAACGGTTATATCAGGATGTGTCAATTCATCCGTAATGGAAGCTACATTCTCAGCAGGCTGTAATGAAAGATTCATCGGTAGTAATATGGTAAAACAGGTACCTTTGCCCGGTTCGCTCTTCACGGATACCTCTCCGGAATGTAATCTGACATACTCTTTCACCAAATGCAATCCGATACCGCTTCCCTCCTCCGATCCGGTAACCTGGTAGAAACGATTGAAAATATCCGGCAGCTCACTCTCCGGGATTCCCTTGCCTGTATCTGACACCTCTATTTTGAGCGTTTTCTGTTCTTCCATATGAATGAGACTCAAGGTAATCTGACCTCCGCCGGGCGTATATTTAAAAGCATTGGACAATAAATTATTGAGAATGCGGTATAGCTTTTCCCGGTCAAAATAGATATAAGCCTCTTTCGAAGAGCAATTGACATCAAAGTTGATCCCTTTCGCCAAAGCCAGTCTGGAAAAAAGCTCTTTGAAGCTGCTTATAAAATCCACAATATTTCCGAAAGACAAGTTCAGCTTTTCCCCGGTCACTTCCAGGCGGCGGAAATCGAGCAACTGGTTAACCAGATTCTGGAGATCCCGGGCATGCCGGTAGATGATGCGAAGCCTTGGCTCAAGTGAAGAATCTTTCACCTCCTTCAGCAGTGATTCAATCGGTGTGACAATTAAAGTCAGCGGTGTTCGAAACTCATGACTGATGTTGGTAAAGAAGTTAAATTTCATCAGGTTAAGCTTATCTTCATTCCGGCGAGCAAGTTCGCGCTGAGATAAAATCCGGTAATACCGCAAAGCAAAAAAGGCCGCCAGAACTATTACAACCAGATAAATCAGATAGGCCAGCGGCGTTTTCCAGAAAGGAGCTTTTACCTCAATAATCATTTCAGAATAACCGGCGGTCCACTCCTTGCTGTTGTTGGCAGATTTCACCTTCAACCGGTAAATCCCCGGAGACAGGTTGGTATAACCGGCTATTCCGGTTCCGTTTTGACTGTAAATCTCACGCCAGTTGTCATCCACCCCTTCCAGGCGGTACCGGAAATAGGTCTGTGTGGGATTGATATAGTTCAGCGCTGAAAACTCTATCCCGATAAAGTTCTGGTTATAATTCAGGGAAATGCGTTCTATCGAAGAGACAGAGCGCTTTAAGATGATATTATCATCGTAGGATTGCCCCTGTTTTACGGCATTTCCAAACAGCATCAGATTCGTAAACACCGGCTTGGGCAAGCGAGGATTGGTCGGACTCTTTTGAAGATCGATCACATTAAATCCGTTTACACCACCCATAAGCAACAGCCCCTGTTTGGACAACAATATTGAATTATACGAGAATTCATTCCCGAGCACACCGTCAAAATGATTAAAGTTGGCAATCACGAAGTTCGGTTTATTATTGCGGCGGGTACCAACAATGCGGGAAACACCACCTGCGGTAGTCACCCATATCCTGCCCTGCCGATCCTCAATAACGCTCTTGATGCTGTTATTCACAAGACCGTCATCGGTGTAGAGTGCCTGGACTGAATTACTGCCGGGCATCCACATACAGAGCCCGTCCTGAGTGCCAATCCACACCCGGTTCGATTTGTCTTTGTAAATGCAGTTATATTGCTGATTAACTTTCTTCAACAATACATTCAGAGAATTGCTGAATTGTCTCTTTTGAAAATTGTAAATAAAAAGGCCGGTATCCCCTTTTCCTAACAGCCGATTCTTATCAAGGGAAATCAACTGTGAAACCCCGTTCGATCCTATTCGGCTAATCAATTGAATAGCGCCATTTTCGGGATTAAACTGCTCGATTCCTCGATTGGTAGAGGCAAAAAGCGCACCGTCAGCTGTTTCGCAAAGTCGTCGTATCGTTACCTGTTTCGGGTCATAATGCCGAATGCCATTATTTTGAATTGAATAGAGCCCCTGGTGATCTGTACAAATCCAGATCCTTTGCCGGGAATCTTTAATCAGAGAAGTGCATGCTGCATCATTGGGAATACCCGGATATTGTGACACCAGGCCTGAAGCTGCATTGTAAGTGTATAATCCACGGGAAGTTCCGACCAAAATACCATTCGGAGTATCGGCAAAACCGGTCACTTCGATATTCTTTATTCCATTTCCAAAAGAAGATAATCCAACATTGCCAAACTTGAAACGATCGGGATGATAATAAAGCAGCCCCCGGTTAAATGTCCCAATCCACAATCCGCCCTGGGAATCATGATATTGGGAACTGATCTCGCCGTTAATCTCCGATCCATCGACTAATCTGAAAGAAGAGATAAACTGCTTTTTCTGCAAGGATTTATCAAAAAACCACATGCCAGACCTGCAACTTACCCAGAAGTTTCCGTATTGGTCAATCGAGGGTGTATTCAGCCAATAATCTGTTTTCAATAAAACGGTTACTTTCCTCCGGGAAATATCATAACTGGTTATCAGGCCTTTTGCATCAGAACTGGTCCATAACTGATAAATGACTTTCGGGGTCACCGCCAAAAACAACGACCAGTTATCATGTCTTTCTTCAGGCGTACTGAGCTGATTGATCTTGTAAATCGCCCGCTGGGATCTCAAATCATAGCATACCATCCAGCCGGAGCGGTAGAATAAATACACTTTGTCCTTTACAACTGTCAGATCAAGCAAATCATCTTTTTTGCCTGACGTCTGCGACACACGATATACAAATACGCCCGTTTTTCCGGTTGTGGCGTTTCTAAATAACAATTTATCCGAAACTGTTCTGATCCAGTAATTCTTATACTGATCCATGAAAAAGTCGGCAATCGGCTCGCGGACACCCATTCCCGCAAGTACACTATCGGGGCGGGAGACACTCTGCTCCTGATCGATACTCATAAGCAAAAGCTTCCCCTGATATTTTAGCCAGATATAGGATTCATCAACATACTCACGATGAAAATTCCGGAATCCGCCCAAAGGCATTGCATCGCTTCCTTTCAAATGAATGTACTTAAAGGAGGTTCCATCGTAAATATTGGTAATCCCCTCGGTACTGATCACCATGCGCCCATCAGGGAGTTGCAGGATATAACGAACCCTGTTCTCGGAAAGGCCGCTCCGGGTATCGACCGGGGTAAATACAAAGCGTTGCTGTGCTTGCATAATGGACAGACAAGCAGTCAACAAAATATACATTAGAAGAATGAAATTTCTATATAGCATTGACTGTCAGATATTCCTGATAATAGAACTACATTTGAGAACACTAAATTAACAAGAAAAGAGATTACATCCTGATTTTGAGAAGTTATTCTGATAAAAAGAAAAATGCAGCAAACACCCGGAAGGGATATTTGCTACATTTTCCACATTTACAGAGTCAGAGAACTCTTATTTTTTTAGCACGGCAGGTGTATTGGCCGATTTAAGCAACCGGATAAAGAAAACTCCTCCAGCTACATTTCCAGATTGAGGCCGGAACGTAACTTTCACTTTGCTTTTCCCTTTAACCATCGATTCAGGAATCGTATATTCAGCATTTCTGAAATCATCCACTTTCCATTTTCCGACAAGATTTTCAGTAACCAGTTTTGCGTCATCGATGAATATATCGAATGTACGGTTTTTATTTTCGTTACCCCAATAGCGAACCATCAAGATCAGGTTCTTTTCATTTCCGGTTTTCATATTATAGCTGAAATATCCTCCTTCACGCGCATCACGCCAAAACTCATCCCTGTGTGTTCCGGTTGTTGAGTTGGATTTATCGATGGCATGATCTACCTCCGGTTGTTGCTGACCGGGTTGCACAAAGTCAATAGTGCGGCTTTCCAGCTCCATTTTCTTCGCTTCTTCCTTAGCCAGTGAGTCAAGCACATTCTTGTATTGGTCGTTTGATAAATTCATCCAGTACATCATATAGCGGGCATCGTGGATTTTAAAGAACGGTTCCAGTTCAAGCGTATTTTTTGCATTGACAATGTTAGTTCCCGAGAAGGTAAACGTCAGCGGCTTTCCGGCCACCAGAGTCAACTTTCCGGCAAGTGCGGCACGATTGTCATCCACAATGATCGGAGCCTGATCAACCGGCAACATGCGTCCTCCTGCGATATGCCCCCAACGGCTATCGTCAGCCACCAACCCTTTCAGGTCTTCAGTACCGGTTTTCGCACCAAGCAGAATAGGGCCGTGCATAAAGGAAATGTAGGAAGGTACATTATGTAACTGCTCTATCGTATTGCGCATCGGAAGAATAACTTCTACAACATCGTTGCTCTTCCATTTCCGCTTAATTGCGATGTAGGATGAAGGTTGCGATGTGTACGATACAAGTTGACCGTTAACCAGGATTTTCAGTTCACCGTTTGCCACCCACGACGGATAACGCACCAATAAGCTGAACGGTTTTGATCCGCCTTTGACGATGGTCAGTTTTGTTTTTTCGCCATATGGGAAATTTGTCTCTTGCTTAAGGCTCACGCCCTTTTCTTTCCAGTTCAGTTCTGATGCGATAAACAGATTGAGGAACAATGAGTCATGACGGTGAGTATAAATGAATTCACCGTATTTGCCATGATTTTCCATACCGGTACCCACACAACACCACATAGCCTTTTCAGGCGCTGAATATACGCGGTAATGACGGGGGCGAGCCGGGGTAAAATAGACATATCCGCCGTGCTCAGGATGCTGCGTGGAAAGAATATGGTTGTACAAGGCTCGTTCGTAAAAATCTGCATATTTTGCCAGGGGTTGCTCTCTGAATAAATCTTCGGTGAGCTTCAGCATATTGTTGGTATTACATGACTCCGGACCTTCTACCATATTTACATAATCGATCCACGACGATACCGGCGGGAAAAACTCACGACGACTGTTACCACCTAATGACAAGCTACGGTTTTCTG
>JAUZOF010000200.1 GCA_030706585.1 Bacteroidota bacterium | reverse complement strand
ATAGAGATAAAATACTCTTTATAAAGACTATTTTATCTCTATGTCATCACTGCATAAGTAATGTGTATCAATTCTTAATACTTAAAATCAACCTAAAGCAAACCTGTAAATAACCGTTTCTTATCCCCGGAGTAAATTCGAATTGGAAACAATCCAGGAAACAGTACCTGGATCCGCCCGATTATGATCTTTCAAATAAAGGCAAGGACTATGGTTTAGACATTACAGACAAGCCTTTTGGGGTTTGAGAAATTGCAGAAGTATCAAAAGATATTAGCTACGCGATAATAAGCAATGCTAATATTATTCGTGTCGGTGCAATAAATATCATCCGGAGGGTAAATATCAACTTAATATCGTAAAGCAACTATCTGCAGGCTTTACTATATTTCTGATCAGTCGGAATACTTTATTCCGTATCATGACGAGCCATTTTCGCTTAACAGACCAACTGCAAAACAGTCATTTTACAATCACTTTTTCAGCAATCCGTCGGTCTATATGACACATCCGGAAATTATTGGTTAACTTTGATTGGTTCTTTTTATTGACACGCTTAATCTATAGTCTGTAATTGATTGTTATAGAATTAAATGTCAAACGACAAACCATTATCGAATAAAGAAAAGCCCAATATTCAACCCTTGACCGATGAAAACCTTTTCCTTCTTACTATTTTTATTATCTCCCATCTTACTACTTGCCCAGCCCTTTACCATCAAAAAGTTGGGGATGGAACAGGGATTATCCAACAGTTACATCGTCGGAATTACTCAGGATCGGGAGGGTTACCTGTGGTTTGCAACCGAATCGGGACTCAACCGTTTTGATGGACAGAGTTTCAGGGTCTATAAGAAAAATACAACACCGCTTACCAGCATAAACAGCAACGAGCTGAACAAAGTGCTGGCCGACCGGTATGATAATATCGTCTGGATTGCCACCCAACGCACCGGACTGAACGCCTTCAATACGAAAACGGGGGAATTTACCTACTACACCAGCGATCAACCCTCTCCTTTCAATATTGTTACCAATGACATCACCAATCTGGCACAGGCTTCAGATGGCAATTTGTGGTTAAGCACCTATCACTTCGGGGTGGATTACTTCGACAAGAAGACTAAATATTTTACCCACTATAACCAATCTACTGTCAAAGGATTGGTAAGCAACCACGTATGGTGTATTGCCGATGACGGGCACGGCAAGCTCTACATCGGGCATGTATTCGACGGATTGAGCGTATTGTCCATCAAAGAGCGGAGAGTAAAAAACTACAAATTCAAAGTCAATGACCCCAATTCACTTCCCGGAACGGAAGTCAACTGCATTTACATTGACAAAAGAAACCATGTTTGGGTAGGAACTAATAACGGTCTGGCTCTCTTTAATCCCCAAACGGAGAAGTTTACCGTATTCCGGAATATCCCAGGTAAAGCAAACACACTATCCAGTAACCGGATACTTTCTATCCGCGAAATGCCTAATGACAATCTCTGGATTGGCACAAACCAGGGTGGAATTAACATACTGAACCTCAACGCTCCCTTAAATCCGAATGATGTTTCTTTTCGCCATATCGAAGTGACCGAAGATGAAAACGGTCTCTCCCACCAATCCGTAAAAGATATTTTTCAGGATTCATTTAATAACATCTGGATAGGAACTTACGGGGGAGGCATAAATGTCATCAGCAGTAAAAACCGGTTTTTTAATACCTGGTCTTACTCTCCGTTGCGCGGTGCTAAAAATAATCTGAGTAACAAAGTGGCGACGGGATTATGCGTTGATAATGAGGGTAAAGTGTGGGTCGGCACTGACGGCGGCGGCATCGATTTATTTGAAAACGGGACGAAAACCCGTCATTTCGGCAAAGAAACAGGTGACCTTCCCGACAATTTTATCATATCTGCCCTCAAAGACTCCAAAGGCAATCTCTGGCTGGGCTCGGGTAGTGGTCCTCTAACCAAATACGACTCCGGATCCCGGAGATTTATACCCATTACTGCCATAAAAAGCGATGTCAGCATTCGTTCTCTCTTTGAAGATAAGGATAAAAACATCTGGGTGGGGACAAACCTGGGACTTTACGTTTACAATCCTTCAAACGGTAATGTAAAATACTATACATCAAGCAACTCCCAACTTCAGGACAATGTAATCATCAGTATCTCTCAGGATGCCAAAGGACGTATGTGGATAGGAGCCCTCGGTCAGGGCCTGAGCATCTTTACTCCGGACTTTAAATTATTGCAAAGCTTCAACAAGAACAACGGATTCTGTTCCAACGCCATTACCCATCTCTTCCGCGACTCCCGAAACCGGATGTGGGTAGGTACGTGGGAAGGATTGGTCTTATTCAACTCTTTAAATAATTTCCATTACAAGCTTTTTACGGAAAAAGAGGGAATGGCCGACAGCTATGTTTGTGCCATTGCCGAGGGAAAACCCGACCAAATCTGGTTTAGTACCAATACCGGTATCAGCCAGTTTAATGTCAGGGAAAATAAATTTGTCAACTACAATTCTCTGGATGGAATCCCCCGTGCAAATTTTGTTCCCGGCACGGTTACCCGTACAAAAAACGGAATGATCTATTTTGGCTCTCAAAGTGGGGTCTGTTACTTTAATTCCACTCAAATTCATTTGAATCAAAAGCCCGCTCCGGCTAATATTACCGATTTTTGCTATTTCGATAAGCGGGTGGCCCAACCGGAAAATGCAGTCAATCTGCCGGTTACTGACAAGATAGAGCTGAAGTACTACCAGAATACCTTTACCATCTCATTTAACGTACTGGATTATGGCATGAGCGAACAGACCGAATATGCCTATATGCTGAAAGGATTGGAAAATACCTGGTATAATGTGGGAAATGAAAAGAAAGTTACTTTCCGCAATATTCCTCCGGGCCGATATGAATTCAGGGTAAAATCCCGCCTCCGTAACCAGGAGTGGTCCGATAAAATCACCTCTGTGGATATAGTTATCAATCCTCCTTTCTGGCTAACCTGGTGGGCCAAATTCATTTACTTTATACTGATTGTATTGCTGGCCCAATACCTGGTGAGATTCTACAAACGCAAACTGGATCTGGAAAACAGCCTCTATCTCGAACAGCAGAATCACCAGAAGGAACAGGAACTCAACGACGAACGTTTGAGTTTCTATACCAACATAGCACACGAACTGCGCACTCCGCTTACGTTGATTATCGGTCCACTGGAAGATTTATCGGAAGATAACACCATCTCGCAAACGCATATCAAAAAGATATCGTTGATACACCGCAGCGCAACCCGTCTGCTGAATCTGATTAACCAGATTCTGGAATTCCGGAAAACAGAGACCTATAACCGCAACCTGTGTGTTGTCAAAGGAGACTTGGGTGCAGTTATCCGCGATATTGAACTGAAATATGAAGGATTAAATCAGAACTCGAATATCAAATTCCGGGTTTCCATCGAAACGGAAGAGACAACGCTCTATTACGACCCGGAAATCATTACCATTATACTGGACAATCTGATTTCAAATGCGCTAAAATATACAAAACAGGGCGAAATCGCCATCTTTATGCGAAATGTATATGAAGCTGAAGACCTGCTTACCGAAATTGAAGTCCGCGACACCGGTCTGGGAATTGCGGCTGAAGCTTTGGGACGCATTTTCGACCGTTATTATCAGGTAAAAAACGAGCATCATGTTTCCGGCTCCGGTATCGGGCTCTCTTTGGTTAAGAATCTGGCCGAAATCCATCAGGGCAGCATCTCTGTCGAAAGTGTTGCGGGGGAAGGCTCTTCATTTAAGTTCCGCCTGAAAACCCTCAACGAGTATCCGGAAGCCCTTCATACCGAAGCTGCCGCCAAAACGCCGGAGCAGATAGAGCATCAGTTGGAAAACCAGAAAGGATTGATGCTTATCGTCGAAGACAATGCCGAAATACGGGAATATATCGCCAATGCTTTTGAGGATGATTTTGATATCATTGAAGCGGAAAACGGTAAATCCGGTGTCGAACAGGCATTCGAACGAACTCCCGACATTATCATCAGCGACATCATGATGCCGATCATGGATGGTCTGGAGCTCTGTAAGATACTGAAAGAAGATGTGCGGACAAGCCATATTCCGTTAATCCTGCTAACAGCTAAAGATTCGTTACAGGACAAGACGGAAGGTTACTCTACCGGTGCTGATTCGTATCTCACCAAGCCTTTTAGCGCCGCTCTGCTGCAGAGCCGTGTCAACAACCTGCTCGAAGCCAGAAGAAAAATAGCGGCTTCGTTTGCTTCGGCTCCGAAACAAAAGCAAGCTATCATCACCGAATCGCTGAATAACCTGGATAAAGAGTTTCTGGATAAATTCACTGATATTGTGGAGAAGAATCTGGAAGCAGAGCAGGTGAATATAGCCTTTGTAGCCGAGAAAATGAATATGAGCCACTCTACCCTCTACCGGAAAGTGAAAGCGTTGACCGATATGTCGGCCAATGAGCTGGTGCGCAAAATCAAAATACAGAATGCCGAACGTCTGTTGTTGACCGGTAAATACACCATCTCCGAAGTGGCGTTTATGGTGGGAATGAACAGTCCGACCTATTTCCGTCAATGCTTTAAAGAGGTATACGGTCAAACCCCTTCGGATTACCTCCGGAATATAAAGGATGCAAAGAATTAGCGGGGAGAAGATAAGTTCATTTTCCACTTTAATATAATCTACCGAAAGGCTGTCCCATTGAAAAGAGACAGCCTTTCTTATTACTATCTACCTGAAAAACAAACCCAATATACATCTGCTTACCCCCTGAACGATTTACGTATCTATAATGATGAATTTACAATCTATCCACTGACCGGACACTGACTACATTTGCATAAACCCCTGAAACTGAAAACAAACAACGAATCGGTTTAATTCAATTTGTGTGTTATGCAAAATGCCATGATTTCATTCCCGGATTACTTGAAAAATCTTTCGCCATTTCCCCTTCCGGAAAAAACAGGTGATGTAATTTACAAGAAACTGATTACAAATGATGTCATTCGGTTCTTCGAAGTGGAGTGCGGGAAAAATCCTTTCGGCGAGCCTTTCGTAAAAGCCTATTTCAAACAAAAAGATTTCCTGATCAAATCATTGGAAATCATTACCGACCATTTATCTGACCCCGGCTTTGACCTGAACAGGTTTACCTCAGACATGTGTATCTCCAAATCGACCCTTCACCGGACAATGCATTCACTGACAGGTGTCTCACCCTGCGATTTCATCCACTATCTGCGGATGCGCTACGCCCAGATGATTTTGACAGATACATCCTTCCAGGTTGCAGAAGTGGCAGGAAAGGTTGGGTTCAATTGTCCCAAACATTTCACCTATAGCTTCAGAAGGAGATATGGTTTATCTCCGAAATTGTTTCGGGAAAAGCTAAAACAATCGCAAAGTCAGGTTGTAGTTCCGTCAAACGACAAACTGATGCTCCAGAAAGTAACAAATCTGATTAAAGATAATATTTCGGATACCGGCTACGGATTAAGCAATCTGGCCTTTGACCTGGGGGCGTCAAAATCAACCCTCTACCGGAGAATAAAATCCATTACCGGGCTCTCTCCCATTGCATTCATCCGCTCGGTTAAACTTAACCATGCCAAATCGCTGCTCCGACGACGCAACGGCGATGTACTTGATGTGGTCTATGCCAGCGGCTTTTCTGACCCCAAGTATTTCAGCCGCTGTTTCCGCAATGAATTTGGGGTATTACCCAGAGAGGTGATCAATTTCTGATAAATGAAAAAGAGGAGTTTGTAAACTCCTCTTTTTTATTTATCAATCCCTCATCAGGACTTTAGAATGCCAAATGTCTGTATATTTTACTCAGCTACAAATGTTGTTATTGATCGGGCTGGTAATGTAATATTCTGATTGTTTTTGAATTGTCCGACCGGAAGGAGGTCTTCTCCTGCAACATCTGAAGTTCTATACGCTTTCCAATTCATTTTTGCTTTATCGACCGATAATCTGGCTTTGTTAGGATGATTTGCGTAATTGATCATCACGACAACGGTCGAACCATCACTGTTTTTATAAGCCGAAGTCATAACGCCCTGTTGTTCAGTGGCACCGTCAGCAACTTCCTGCCCGTTTTTATCATAAGCATGTACTCCAATTCTTGTTGCTCCCGGACGAATAAACCGACTGTAATTCCCCAGACACCAAAGCAGTTTGGAATCAACCACATCACCTTCTTCATTCATCCGGTCGGTAAACATTCTGAGCAGTCCATCCTTGTAATCGCCACCGATAGCCCGCCACCATTGCCAACTGCCTGCATTGGCATACACAAGGTCATGATGAATAATCCGGGCAACGTAAAGCGCCGTTTTCATCGTGCGGTCATAGCCGCCTCCGCCACCAATTTCTGTATCATTTCCCATGATACAGACTTCCGTCTCCCAGAATCCGACTTTATATTTCTGTAAAGAATCATTCATCATCCGGCGGATATTTTTCAAATCGGAAAGCGGAGTCGTCGTCCAGTAACTATGTCCCACCAACCTGCGGGGAACATTCGGGAGATTTCCAAGATAAGTATCCGCGCTGTCACCGGAGAAAAAAGTCTGAACCTGATTTCCTCTGGCTGGCCCACTTAACGGATGAACGCGGAAGATACAATTATAATCAAATGATTCGGGTAAAAGAATCTGAGTTGACAATCCTCTTGATGCAAACTGCTTGCTGGTCTCTTTTATCAGGTGAGCGATTTCCCGGTTTGTAGCCGGTGTTCCCTCTTGTTTCGGGCCAATCCAGTTCCAATGTCCGTCGGGTTCATTCACCGGACAAATGTAATCGAGATGAATGCCATCGTGCTTCTCCAGACCTTCAGCCACATTCGACATAAAAAGGGCAAAATCATCGTAACAATCCGGCTTCAGGTTGAATGTTCCTCCCCTACCGGTATTGGTTGCCAGTCCGTTTTGGGTAAAATAGAAGGGAGGTGAATTAAAAAACCCGAGAAACTTATTGACGCCACGCTCCTTAGCTAATTTCAGAAAATTGCGCTGTCCTTTCTGCTTCTCCCAGTTATAAGAACCGTCAGCTTGAAGAAAACATTCCGTCCGCATCCAGGGCGAGCCAATCTGACTTTCGTTTCCCTGCTCTGTACTTCCGGCACCGATATTGAATCGCCACATCGAAAGGCCTATTCCTTTGGGCTGTCCGTTCTTTCCGGTTTCGAGGCTAAACAGCCAGTCGGCAATCTGCTTTGTTTTGGGTTCCGACCACAGCCCTACGGCTTGCATGCTCCAGCAATCGGAAGCCCCGAAATGCTCAATGGTTTGGTACTTTTCCGTCGGATCTATTTTAAAGGTGCTGACTTGTTGCGCATTCATATCGCAAAAGGCCAACAACGAAAGTAGGGCAACTCCCCGGCATGGGAAATTTGACTTACTCAGGCGTTTTTTTATGGATAGGTAGAAATTCATAAATCATATATTCTTGTACATTGCAAAGTTATCCACTAACAATATTTCCCTCCGTCTCTAAATCGTCATTGTGTATATAATATCAGGTCAACACTTTCCTTTTTCTTTATTTAAGGAACAAATGGCTGACAAACTGCATATTCCGCAAATGGCATT
>JAUZOF010000020.1 GCA_030706585.1 Bacteroidota bacterium | reverse complement strand
GATTTCCGGGATTTCCTGGAGCAGATTGCATCAAACGACGGGGCAGTAGTCAGCCTGAAAAAACAATCTTCAGTAACGGCGGCTCAGTAATTCTCTTTCGAATTTAAAGTTTCTATATAGCCACAGTTGAAATCTTTGCAAACAGAGATGGCGGCTGTGGCTATTTTTGTCTAATTCACTGTCTGTGAAAAATATCCACCTTTTCTGCCAATAAATCCACATACGAACATTGAAAGCGACTCTACATTTGCATCATTGATTTTCTGTAAAAATAAAAGCAGGGCTATCTGCCCTCAAAAGAATCTTTTATCCATGTATTCGATGAAAATGAATTTATCTAAGATTAAAGGCATATCCACATTGGTGTTTGCATGTATTAGCGGGATTGTATCTGCTACAACATATTACGTATCACCGACAGGGACAACTACTGCCAGCGGTACAATAACCGATCCGTTGGCCTTCACAACTGCTATCGGGAAGTTGAACGCCGGTGATATTTTGTATGTCAGGGGCGGTACCTATAGTTCAGGGTCGCGGATTACGATTTCAAGGTCGGGAACTTCCGGAAACCTGATTAAAATATTGGCTTACAACGGAGAACAACCAATTTTTGATTTTAGTACAGAGGCTTATAGCAGTAGCAATCAGGGGATATTGCTGTCGGGCAGTTATGTGCAGGTCAAGGGATTTGTTGTGCAGGGCGCTGGTGATAACGGAATGCAGGTTACCGGAAGCAATAATGTTATTGAGTTTTGTGTGTTCCGCTGGAACTGTGACTCCGGTCTGCAAATGAAAACAGGTAGTAATAACTACATCCTGAACTGTGACTCTTACGAGAATTTTGATTACAAATCAACAAATAGCGACGGAACTCCGAATTATGGAGGTAATGCGGATGGTTTTGCCGATAAACAATACACAAATGCCGGAACGAACACTTACGAGGGATGCCGTTCGTGGTCAAACGGTGATGATGGCTGGGATCATTACGAGCTGATCAGTAATACGATCTATAAAAATTGCTGGTGTTATGCGATGGCTCCTGCTCAGTTTGATATGACCAATCACATTCGTTATAATACGGATAAGACCTATTTTGATGGTTTTACCAATCATATAATAACCAATTATGGAAATGGTAATGGGTTTAAACTGGGTGGAAATTATACCGCTCACAATGCAACTCTGACCAATTGTATTTCTGTGGGAAATCCGGTGAAAGGATTTGACCAGAACAACAATAACGGAACAATGACCCTTTACAATTGTACCTCTTACAAGAATAAGTACAACTACGGATTTTCAAATAGTAGCTACGGGACGTTGGTAATACGGAATTGCGCCTCATTATCGAGTACGAGCTCCAACTCATTAAGCTGTAAAACGGTGACACAGGATCATAATAGCTGGAACTCCGGATTTTCATGTTCTGCCACCGACTTCCAAAGCCTGGATGTTACTCAGATGTTATTGCCTCGAAAAAGTGACGGTTCATTGCCTGATATTACCTTGCTTCATCAGGTCGCGACCAGTGGTATGATTGATAAAGGTACGACTACCGGACTACCTTCTTATGTCGCATATTCAGGAAATGCGCCGGACCTTGGAGCTTATGAGTATTCTGTTTCAACTGGTATTGCCGGGATTTCTGATGACTCGGGCATTATCGCGTATTATTCACGGGAAAGTAAGAATATTCTCATTAAAGGGGCTGTTTCATCGATTGAGGTGTATAGCATTTCCGGTCAAAAGGTTTATTCAAAACCGGCATCTTCTGAGGATTTATCGTTGGATGCAAATGGATGGAACAATGGCCTCTATTTGCTAAAAATAGCATCGCAAAATGGCACGGTTACGGTGCGGAAGATATTGATAGGCTAAGAGCCTGTTTAAATTTAACCGAATCATTTTTTATAAAGGAGAGAGGTTTCCTTCCTTTGCTCCTTTTTCAGTCTCTTTTGGGCATATTTTTTACTTTCCCTCCTTGATTTAGCCCGCTAAATCTGCGGAAGTAAAGCAAAAAATCTGCCTCAAAATAGTCCTGAAAAAGTATCGCGATAAAATTTAAACAGGCTCTAAAATAAGTGTGTTAATTTGGATAGATGGTTAAACAGTGGTGGCCCGGGACGGACGTGATGTTCGGCTCGGGTTTTTTTATATTTGCAGGAATCGATGTTCCTGAATACGGATAAACATTGATGTGCGGAAAAATATCTACTTTTGCATTTCCACATAATTGAAAGTAAACGTGAGAAATAAGCTGTACGCAAATATCTTTCTACAGACGACATTAACTTTTGTGTTGATGATTTCAGTGTTACCTGCTTTTGCCGGAATGACCGAAAATGCACAGGAGTTTCAGTTTAATAATCCGCAATGGGCAAACGATATTGTCAAAAAAACGATTCTGCACAAGGAGGGTAACCGGTTGACTAACCGAGACTATTACAAATGCGAGCGTTACGAAAAGCTCAATATGGGCTGGATTAATCTGACCAAAGAGGAAAAGCAGTCGTTGATTCTGCGCTATTTTAAGTTTTTGTTTGAAAATACCGATTCGACGGATGTGAGCGGAAAACCGGTCGATTTTATTCTTTCGAAAGAGACCCTCGAAGATGATTATTACAGGAAAAGCACCAACACGAAACGGAGCGTTGTGAAAGGGGTGAACCGGGAGTGGGTTTACTCTTTGCTGCATGAACAGGGGTTGCGGACGGTGATTACGGAGTTCTTTAATGATTACTGTATTTACGATAATGAAATGACATTCCTGACACAGCATTTTGTGAGTCCCTTGTCATCGTCGCTTTCGCAGGTCATGTACAATTATAATTGCTCGGATACCCTTCGCATTGACGGCGTATTGTGTTATAAGATTGATTTTATTCCGAAAAATGACCGGTTTCTGGCCTTTCGGGGGAGTATGTATATTGCCGGTGATTCGACTTATGCTGTAGCTCGGTCCCGTTATTTTATTTCCAATAACACCAATATCAATTATATCGATACAGTTGGTTTTAAGGAAGATTTTCATCGTCTGGAAGACGGGCTTTGGGTGCCGGTGCGCAGTGATGTCAGCCTTGAGATGAGCCTGTTCAAAATATTTACCCGAAGAATCAACTCTTACCGGTACTATCAGTTTAAGCCGGTTGCTCCTGCCATATTTGACAATACAGATCCGGTGACTTACAAGCAGGATGCCTGGAATAAGCCGGAAGATTACTGGACGGCTCACCGTCATTTTCCTGTAACGAATAAGGAGGAAAAGGCGAGAGCGGTGTTAACTTCTTATGTCGGAGGGAATGGCTCTGGCAGTTTGACCGGCTTTTTGCTGAGCGGGTTGTTTAAGAATTATTTCCCATTTAAGAAGTTTGCCCTGGGACCTGTTTTTTCATTTGTCAGTTCAAATGATATTGAAGGATTGCGCCTTCGGTTTGGGGGAACGACCACGGCTAAGTTTAATCCTCACCTGTTCTTTGAAGGATATGGCGCTTACGGGATGAAAGATGAACGTTGGAAATATTCCATCAAGGCCATCTATTCTTTTCCCAAAAGAGCAGACCATCCCTACGAATATCCTGTAAACTCAATCAGCCTGTCGCGGCGGGAGGATTTGCGCTTTCCGGGGCAGGAATTGGTAAATATCGACAAGGATAACGTTTTCCTTTCGTGGCGGCGTTCCCCGCTTGCGCGGATGATTTTCGAAAAAAAGACCGAGTTACAGTACAAACGGGAGTATCTGAATGGAATTTCCTACAATATCTGGGTAAATAACCGAAGCTGGCAACCGGTGGGTGAGATTGACTTTGTCCGTAGAAACAGCGATAAAAGCACAACTCCGGTTTCCTCTTTGAATACTGCAGAACTGGGCGGACGGTTTCGTCTGGCAGTAGGGGAGCGCTTTTATCAAAACCGCGGTTCGCGCATTCCGCTTTCCCGTTATTTCAGTGTATTTACCTTTTCCCATTCTTTCGGCATCAAAGGTTTTCTGGGTGGTCAGTATGTCTCTAACCTCACCGAGATGTCCATGCAGCATGCGCAGAGCTTTGCCGCTTTCGGTTATGTGGATATGATGTTTAAGGCCGGCAAGCAATGGGCGCAGGTGCCTTATCCGCTGCTCATTATTCCGCAGGCAAACCAATCCTATCTTGATGTGCCGGAGACCTACAACCTGATGAATGAGTTTGAGTTTGTTTGTGATAAATACGCCTCGTTATCCCTGGATTATCACATGAACGGGTTGCTGTTTAACTGGATGCCGGTCAACCGGGTACTCAAGCTGAGAGAGGTGTTTTCGTTTAAATCATTGCTGGGCTCGTTGAGTAGTTATAACAATCCGACAGAAAGTTCTACTGCACCCTGGCTTTTCCCGACGAAAACCACGACTTATGCCCTTAGCGAGAGTCCATATACGGAAGGCGGAGTAGGGATTGAAAATATCTTCAGCCTGTTGCGGATTGATTACGTGTGGCGATTGTCTCACCGGGATCATCTTAATATTGATAGATCGGGAATTCGCGTGGGATTGAAGGTGCAATTCTGATTTCGCTCATCCGATTTTAAATGTTTTGAAGCAGTTCTGAAAAACAAATTGTTTTTGATACCTTTGCGTTGAACATACAAATGGCCCTTATTTACTAACATTTAAAACGAATTGATATGAAATTAGCAGTTATTGCTCACGATGGAAAGAAAGCCGAAATGGTTGGCTTTTTGAATAAGCACATCGATTTATTGAACAAGAAAAATATTCAGATCATTGCAACCGGCACGACTGGAAAACATGCTGAAGCAGCAGGCCTGAAAGTGGAACGCCTCCTTTCGGGACCTCTGGGTGGCGACGCTCAGATTGCAGCGCAGGTAGCTGAGAAGCAGGTTGACATGGTGATCTTCTTCCGTGATCCGCTGGATAAACACCCACACGAACCGGATGTACAGATGTTGATGCGCGTATGTGACGTGCACAATGTGCCTTTGGCTACCAATCCCGCTACTGCAACCCTGATGGTGAAAGGGATGATGAGCGACGAGGAGTAACTTATTGAAATAGAATAAGAAGTACCCGACCGGAGAATTCTGGCCGGGTTTTTTATGCTTTGGATTTTGTCTTTAGAAAATGGATCGTTACCCGGTTGTTATTCTGATTTTCTGTGAATGTATTTATGAAAAATGCAATGTAGTTTAGTGTAAATATAAATTAGTCTCGAAAATAACTGAATTAACTCTGATTATATCACAATATGGTTATATATGATAGTAGTTAGTTGAGTATAAGAATGAACGAATTAAGTATATATAATATTTAGTTCAGATATATACCAATATATGTCTTATTCAGTATAAATCAATTTAGATTATTGATGAATTAATTCAGCTTTTAAGTACCCCTATCCTTCTATTTGTACAAAATAATATACGAATAAATCGAAACAATTTGCTTTCTTGTGGCGTTATAGCAATTGAAACATCAATGTAAATCGTATAACTTATGGAAAAGATAATCCCCATCTCTCTGGTGAAACGCGAGATGAAGAAGAATCATTATACGGCTGCCGACCTTGGACGCCGGTTAAATCTTAGTGCATCGACGATAA
This sequence comes from Bacteroidota bacterium, assembly GCA_030706585.1. Taxonomy (GTDB): domain Bacteria; phylum Bacteroidota; class Bacteroidia; order Bacteroidales; family UBA7332; genus CAXXIC01. The sequence continues at coordinate 12,643 of JAUZOF010000020.1, read as the reverse complement.
TGACCATGCTCAATAGCCCCACCATGCAGGTGCAGCGCTTGGTCGATTTGTCGGATTTTCTGCAATATAATTTTTTCCGGGAAATCGCCGAAATGCTGCCATACGCAAATCCCGAGGTTTTGAACCAGGAAAAAGAGGCTCAACTCAAATCCCTGGAAGAGCAAAATCAGGCACTGACCGAGCGAAACAAAGAGCTGGAGATGGAGGTGAAAGTGCTGCGGGAAACTATCCGGAATATTACGTTACGATGAGCGGGGATTTTCAAAAGGTTGATTTTTCTTTGGTTGTCCATTCCGAAACGGCAAAATCAGAGTAATAAAGCTGATATGAGCAAAGAATAATATTTTGTTGAAAAACAAAAGGATAAACCCGGCTAGATGCTTCTGTCCGGGTTTTTTGATATATTGTAATCCGGCTTAACACCAGGCTTCATTTGTAAATCAATAAAATAGGCCTAAATTTGCGCGTAATGAATTTGATATCGCATATCTTAAACATATTAGAATCGTGAACACATATTTTATTCATCAAGAAGGCCAGTCGTTAGGCCCATTTTCTATTGGCGAATTAAGACAAAGAAAAATTACACCGAATACTCCTGTTTGGAGTGAAGGTATGGATAGCTGGGTGTCGGCTAAGGAGGTTGCTGAATTGCAATTCCTCTTTAGAAGTACGCCGCCGCCATTGATTAAGCCGCAAACGCTGCCGGAGCCGGAAGAGAAGGCGTTACCGGAATCTCAGGAGCCGAAAGGAAAAAAGAGAAGCTATGGTTGGGTGTATGTCTTATTTGTGATAATCGTATGCAGCAGTATTGCTGTCTTTACTTTCCAGCAAATCAGAATCAATGAGCTTGAAACTGAGCTTACCGAGCAGACGGATTCATTGAAGGATATCCGGCGGGTATCCGACAGCCGTCAAACCGAGATTGATGAAATGAAACAAGAAGAGCTGATGCGCCAGAAAGAGGAGAAACGAATCTCTCTTACAAAGCAGATCGCCGAATTAAATACGCAATTGGACGCAGAAAAAGCAAAGCTGGATAAGATCAATGAGTTTCAGCTTTTCCGTTCATCAGAAGATAAAGTGCAGCAAGTGACCGCCCAGCAGGATGTGGTCAACTCATTGGAACAGAAAATAGAAGCATTGAAAAAAGAGCAACAGGAGAACGAATAAACCGCGTTGAAAAACCTGTTTAAAACGCTCAGTTATCAACAAAATGCGCTACTTTTCAACATTTACGGCAATTGTTTCATAATAGAGTAGGTCGTGAAACAATTTATTGCTTAGATTTGCCAAAAAATAGATCTGAATCGTATGGGGAAAATCATTGCATTAGCTAATCAGAAAGGCGGGGTCGGTAAAACCACCACCACCATAAATCTGGCTGCTTCATTGGCTACACTCGATAAGAAAGTCCTTGTCGTAGATGCTGACCCTCAGGCCAATGCTTCTTCCGGATTGGGTATCGATATTAAATCGCTTCAATATTCTATCTACGAATGTATGATTGATGGTGTGGATATTCACGAAGCTATCATGCCTACCTGCATTGAGAATCTGAGTATCGTATGCTCTCATATTGATTTGGTTGGAGCCGAGTTGGAGCTTTTGAATGTAGATAATCGTGATCGGGTATTACAGGCTACTCTTCAAAAGATACGAGGTGAATATGATTACATTCTCATAGATTGCTCACCTTCTTTAGGTTTGATAACGGTAAATGCGCTGACGGCTGCCGATTCGGTGATTATTCCGGTTCAATCTGAATATTTTGCGTTGGAAGGGATCAGTAAACTGCTCAACACAATTAAAATTATCAAGTCCAAACTGAATCCATCCCTTGAGATTGAAGGTTTTCTCCTGACTATGTACGATTCACGCCTTCGTCTGGCGAACCAGATTTACGAAGAGCTGAAACGTCATTTCCGTGAGATGGTATTTACGACAGTGATCCAGCGGAATATTCGTCTGAGTGAGGCTCCAAGCCACGGCCTTCCGGTATTGCTCTACGATGCGGAATCAAAAGGGGCGATCAACCACATTCAGTTGGCTAAAGAGATTATTGAGAAAAATAAATAAGCGGATTTGTTTCCGTTTATTTGATATATAGAAAAATATTAGTCGCTATTTATGGCAGCAATTAAGAAAAATGTTCTCGGACGGGGGTTGGATGCTCTCATTACCATGGATGAAGTGAAAACCGGTGGTTCTTCGTCCATTAATGAGGTGGATCTCAAGAAAATTTTCCCCAATCCGGATCAGCCGCGTCGTGAGTTTGATCAGGAATCACTGAATGAGCTGGCGTCATCAATAAGAGAACTTGGGATTATTCAGCCCATTACACTCCGTGAAGTGGGTAGTGAGAAGTACCAGATTATCGCCGGAGAACGTCGTTACCGGGCTTCCATCTTAGCCGGTCTTTCTTCGATACCGGCCTACATCCGTACTACCGGAGATGAAGAGGTGCTCGAGATGGCGTTGATTGAAAATATCCAGCGTGAAGACCTGAATGCGATAGAGGTTGCCCTGGCTTATCAGAATCTCATCGAGCAATATAATCTTACCCAGGAACGTTTAAGTGAACGTATCGGTAAGAAAAGAACAACCATAGCAAACTTTCTGCGTCTTCTGAAGCTCCCCGCTGATATCCAGATGGGACTAAAGGATAAAAAAATTGATATGGGGCATGCCCGTGCGTTGATTCCGGTGGACAATCCGACTGTGCAGTTGAAGATTTACGAAGAGATACTGACTCATGAACTTTCGGTAAGAAGGGTAGAGGAGTTGGTAAAAGCATATAATGCCGGGAAAAATATTGACGATATTGCTCCGAAGGAGAAAAAGAAGAATGCTTTGCCTGAAGAATACAATCTTTTGAAGAAGCATTTGACTAAATATTTCAAGACCAGGGTTCAGTTTTCAATAAACGAAAAAGGTAAGGGAAAGATTAGTATTCCATTTAAATCGGAAGAAGATCTGGAACGGATTATCAATATTTTTGACGGATTAAAGTAATTTGACGTTGATAACCAGACGAATATTTGCGATAATTGCACTATATTTGTGCTTTACCTCCGCTTTTGCTCAGCAAGGCGGAGTTTCTGTCATTAATAGCAGGCAGAATGATACATTGTCGGTAAAGGAATTACCGACAGGATACAACAAAGCAGATATTGCCGGAGCTACCCAAAAGCTTCGTTTTGCTCCCGATCCCGGAAAGGCTGTATGGTATTCAGCTTTGTTGCCGGGTCTTGGTCAGATTTATAACCGCAAGTATTGGAAATTGCCGTTGGTGTATGGCGGTTTTGCAGGGTTAACTTATGGGTTGACCTGGAATAGTCAGTATTTGAAGGACTATTCAAATGCTTATCAGGATATAACTGATAACAATCCCAATACAAACCGTTTTAAGGATATTTTACCGCTTTCATATGTGACACGATATGATAACGGCGAAATATCAAAAGATCAACTGACTACTATCCTTAAGAACCGGAGAGATTATTTCCGGCGCAATCGAGACCTGACCGTAATCAGTATGGTAGGTCTTTATTTTGTTACAATGATCGATGCTTATGTGGATGCTCAACTGTTTCAGTTTGATATCAGTCCCGATCTGAGTTTAAAGTTAAACCCTTCATTGATCAAATCAACTAACCAGAATGACCGTTCGCTGAACCTCGGGCTTCAGTGTTCGATTAAATTTTAGTTTTATGATTAAGACTCGCTTATTTGTTTTTTCTCTTTTCATTATTAGCCTTTCTTCTTTTGCTGCCAAACGAACGCCGGGTGGTATAAAGGAAACAATTCATGATGATGCCATTCAGGTACCAGCTCCTCTGACTTCCAATATTGATTCTCTACTTTCAGATTGGATCGTTACCAATCACTTATCATTGGATGAACACTGCATTCAGCAATCCGAGAATCCTCTATTTTCAGACTCAATTTATATTGAACGATTATCAAAAATGCCATCTGTTATAGAAATGCCCTATAACCAGGTGGTTAGAACGTATATTGACCTCTATGCAGGTCGCCTGAGAGAGCGTGTCAGCTACATGATGGGCTTGTCAAAGTTTTATTTCCCGCTTTTTGAACAAGCTCTCGATGCTGAAAATATGCCGCTGGAGCTCAAGTATCTGCCGGTAATTGAATCGGCATTGAATCCAGCAGCTACTTCGCGTGTCGGAGCAGCTGGTTTGTGGCAGTTTATGATTTATACCGGAAAAGATTACGGTTTGCAGATTGATAACCTCATCGATGAACGTCGTGACCCGATTAAATCAACATACGTCGCAGTGCGATACCTGAAGGCGCTTCATCGAATTTATGGAGACTGGAATCTGGCTATTGCAGCTTATAACTGTGGACCTGGAAATGTCAATAAAGCAATCCGTCGTTCCGGTGGAAAGCGTGATTATTGGGAGATTTATTTCAACTTACCGAAAGAAACACGTGGTTATGTGCCTGCTTTTATCGCTGTCAATTATCTGATGAGCTACGCAAAGGAGCATAATATTTGTGCTGCCCAATGTAAACTCCCGGTAAATTCAGATACCGTACAGGTGAATAAAATGGTGCATTTCCAGCAGATTGCAGACATGCTCAATATCCCTGTGGAAGAGGTTAAAATTCTGAATCCTCAATACCGGAAAGAGCTTATCCCGGGAAATATTAAGCCTCAGACATTGAGATTGCCCATGGCATCAGCTTATGCCTATATTGAACAAGAAGATACCATTGCCAAATATCGTTCTGAAGAGTTTTTGCTGAACTTCCGTAAAACCGTTGATCCGGGAACAATCAATGACGATGTTGTACAGACGGTAATCAGACATAAAGTCCGTAAAGGAGAGTCGATTTTTAATGTTGCCAGTCGTTATGGGGTTTCGGTTTCTGATATTAAAAGCTGGAATAACCTGAAATCAACAAAACTAAAAAAGAATTCCCTTTTAGCTATTTATAAAGAGAAAAGAGTTACTCCTGTTGCGCCGGTCAGAAACTCAAACGATTCTATCTCATCAAATCAAACAGCGTCTGTTGTAAAAGAAAAAACAAGAGCAAAGAGCGTTTCCTCTACTACTCAATATCATAAAGTGAAGAAAGGGGAAACGTTGCAGGAGATTGCTGCGAAATATGATGTCAGTGTAGGTGATTTGAAGAAAATGAATCACTTAAGCAAATCTAAAGTAAGCAAAGGTCAGCTTTTAGCCATCAAAGTGGAAAAGAAAGCCAAAGAGACCGAGGAAAAGGCAACATTGGCAGATACAAATCAGTCAGCAAAACGCAAGCAGGTTATCGAGATGGTCGATGTTACCTTGCATCATAAGGTGAAAAAAGGTGAGACTTTGTCTGAAATTGCAGATAAATATAATGTTAATACTTCGGACGTAAAGAAGTGGAATCATCTCAAGAGTACAAAACTAGATAGAGGAGACATGCTTTCTATTCGCACGAAAGAAAAACGTGTAAAGACAGTGCTGGTTGAGTCTAAAGATTTAGCCCTGAAAAATAAAACTGTCTCCAAAGCCGTAAATGATTCTATTTCAGTAGATGATCGCTCTAATAAATTTGTATCCAAGGATAGTTTAATAAAAGATTTCGAATATTACCGTGTCAGAAAAGGGGATACGCTTTGGGCTATAGCCAGCAAATACCCAGGAACAAGTGTAGAGCAGATTATGCAAGCTAATAAAATGAGCCGCCAGGATGCGATTCAGGTTGGAATGCGCATAAAAATCCCGAAATCGTAATCCGATTATATGAGCGAAGAGATAAAGAATTTGTCAGACGAAGAACTGATAGAGAAGGAGTTTCAGGAATTGCTTGAAGATTATCTGAACTCACCTCACAGGAAGAAAATTGAATTAATTACTAAAGCATTCAATTTTGCGAATGCAGCTCACAAGGGCATTCGGCGCCGTTCCGGTGAGCCTTATATTCTTCATCCCATTGCTGTAGCACGAATTGTTGCTAAAGACATGACCTTGGGCTCTACCTCAATTTGTGCTGCATTATTACATGATGTGGTTGAGGATACTGAGTTTACGGTTGAAGATATTTCCAACCTTTTTGGAGAAAAGGTTGCCCAGATTGTGGATGGCCTTACCAAGATTTCTGGTGGTATTTTCGGGGAACAAGCCTCATCCCAGGCTGAAAACTTCAGAAAGTTGTTATTGACTATGTCGGAAGACATTCGTGTGGTGCTTATTAAGATGGCCGACCGCCTGCATAATATGCGCACACTCGATTCGATGTTACCCAGCAAGCAATTTAAAATTGCAGGGGAGACGCAATACCTCTACGCGCCTTTGGCTTATCGTTTAGGTCTTCATGCGATCAAATCTGAACTTGAAGACCTTAGTTTCAAATATGAGCATCCCGATGCCTACCGTGAACTAAGTGAGCGTATTTCTACAGAAGAATCTCTCCGGCAGAATATATATGAGGATTTTGCTGCACCCATTAGACACAAATTGAGTGAAATGGGAGTGGAATTTGACATGATTTGGAGAACCAAGTCTGTCTATTCCGTCTGGCTTAAAATGCAAACCAAAAAAGTTTCCTTTGAAGAAATCTACGACCTTTGCGCTGCCCGTATTATCTTTAAGCCAAAGGATGAGAATCTTGAAAAGATAGAATGTTGGAACATTTACTCCCTGATTACCGATATTTACCGATTACATCCTGAGCGTATCCGCGACTGGGTGAGCCGACCTACAGCAAACGGCTACCAGGCACTTCATGTAACGGTTATGGGCCCGGGAGGACACTGGATTGAGGTTCAAATCCGAAGCGAGCGTATGAATGAGATTGCCGAAAAAGGGATGGCAGCTCACTTCAATTACAAGACAGAAACAACTACCGTTGAAACCAGCAGTGAATTGAATGATTGGTTGAAACGAATTCGAGAAGTGTTGGAAAATCCGGGGCCGAGTGCAATGGATTTTCTGGATTCTATCAAGATGAATCTGTATGCTTCTGAAATTTTTGTATTTACGCCGAAAGGAGAAATTAAAACCCTGCCTCAGGGGGCTACTGCGCTCGATTTTGCCTTTAACCTGCACACCCAACTTGGTTATCATTGTATTGGTGCAAAAGTAAACCATAAATTGGTTCCTCTCAGCCATAAACTTCAGAGTGGGGATCAGGTTGAGATTCTGACTTCACGCTCACAGCTTCCGCAACCCGAATGGTTGAATTATGTTACAACATCCCATGCCCGTGTAAATATCAATAAGCAGCTTCAGAAAGATGACAGGCTGGCTATCCAACAAGGGGAGACTATTGTAAAAGAATTTATTTCAAGTCATTTAGGGGAAAAACCTCACGCAATCAATACCCTGATACAGATACACAATCTGGCGTCAAAAGAAGAGCTGTTTAAACAGGTTGGAAAGAAAGAAATTGACCTGGAAGATGGTGATATTGTTGAGCAAGTGAAGGATAAAGAGTCCGGATTCTTTACCCGAAACCTGAGACAAATATTCGGAGGTGGAAAATCGAATAAAAGGAGTTCCGTTAATTCTGAAAAAGCACCCATTGATAAGAAAAAATCCTTCTTTCTTGAAGAGGAGGACTTTAATAAAACTTTCAAATTTGCCGATTGCTGTCATCCCTTGCCTTTTGATGATGCTTTGGGGTATATCAGCGACAGTGGGATGGTAGAGGTGCATAAACGCTCTTGTCCGGTTGCGATGCGACTGAAAAGTACTTTTGGGAATAAGCTTCTTTCAGTAGAGTGGAGTTCCTTTGCAGAGCACTCTTTCCCGGTTAGTATCGAGGTGAAGGGGGTTGATGCGATTGGTGTATTGAATGATATCACAAAAGTCCTCTCTGAGGAATTGAGCATGAATATCCAAAAGATTCATATTGAGACAAAAGATGGTATATTTGAAGGCCGAATTGAGTTTATGGTTCACAGTGCCATTGATGTGAATAATCTTTGCTCTAAGCTCAATAGATTGACCAATCTGACTACCGTAGCGAGAGTGGATGGAAAATAAAAATAAAGAAGAGCGGCATTGAAATAAAAAATCAATGCCGCTCTTCTTTTATTCTTCATATATCATCTTGATGGTCATTCCTCCATCAATGGTAAGGTTTGTCCCATTTATAAAATCATTATCAGGGCTTGTCAGGAAAAGGCAGGCTCTTGCTATATCTGCTGGTTTCCCTACCCGGTTGCTCGGGTGTTGAAGATGGTCTTCTTTTCTAAGCGCTTCGTAATTTCCAGTTTCTATCCATCCGGGTGAAATTGAATTGATTTGTATTTTGTATTTAGATAAAGACACAGACAATGCATGCGTAAGGGCAATAATACCGCCTTTCGATGCGGAATAGGCTTCCGTATTCGATTCACTCATAAAAGCCCTCGTAGAAGCTATATTGACGATCTTTCCGCCCTTCTCTTTCATCAATGGCAGTGCCGCCTGACTGCAGAGGAATACACTCCGGAGATTGGTATTGATAACCTTGTCCCAATTCTCCAAGCTCAACTCTTCAAAGGGGGTAAATACCGAAATTCCCGCATTATTAATCAAGATATTCAGTTGCTTGTAACGCTCCTTAATGATCGAAAACAGAGCCTTTACGGAGTCGGATTCTCCAACGTTTGTATGGATAAATTCAAATGGAAAGTCCTTTTTCGCAGGTTGAATATCTGCAATAATGACACTGGCTCCCTGAAGGGCGTATTGTCTGGCGATTTCATTTCCAATACCTCTGGAAGCTCCGGTTACCAGTACAACTTTGCTTTCAAATTGTTTTGTGTTCATCGGCTTTATATTAAGTCAGGATGGATGAATGAAGAACGTTTTACCCGGGTAAATAGTTTGGGTAAAAAAAAGAGGCGAACCTTTCGGAACGCCTCTTCTGAGTATATTTCAGACGGTAAATTATTTACCAGCCAATTTGTCTTTCAAAGCAGCAAGCTCTTCGATGTCACCCAAAGTAGTTTTTTCGAGTGTCTGAGTAGGAGCTACATCTTCTTTCTTAGAAGATTTTTTAGCAGCTTTTTTCTCTTTTGCAGCCTCTTTGTTTTCTGCTTTTTGAGCATCTTCGAAGATACGGCTGTGAGAAAGGATGATGCGTTTAGCTTCTTTGTTGAATTCGATTACCTTGAACTCAAGTTTTTCTTCAACTTGTGCCTGAGTACCGTCTTCTTTTACTAAGTGTTTAGGAGTAGCGAAACCTTCAACACCATAAGGAAGAGCGATTACAGCGCCTTTGTCCAAAGATTCGATGATAGTTCCTTCGTGTACTGAGTCAACAGTGAAGATTGTTTCGAAAACATCCCATGGGTTTTCTTCCAACTGTTTGTGACCCAAGCTCAAGCGACGGTTGTCTTTGTCGATTTCCAATACCTGTACTTCGATTTCAGCACCGATTTGAGTGAATTCAGATGGGTGTTTTACTTTTTTAGTCCAGGAAAGGTCAGAGATGTGGATCAAACCGTCAACACCTTCTTCGATTTCAACGAATACACCGAAGTTAGTGAAGTTACGAACTTTAGCAGTGTGTTTAGAACCTACAGCATATTTAGTTTCGATAGCTTCCCATGGATCAGCTTTCAGTTGTTTGATACCCAAAGACATTTTACGCTCTTCGCGGTCCAAAGTCAGGATAACAGCTTCTACTTCGTCGCCTACGTTCAGGAAGTCCTGAGCGCTACGCAGGTGTTGTGACCAGCTCATTTCTGAAACGTGGATCAAACCTTCTACGCCTGCAGCGATTTCGATGAATGCACCGTAATCAGCCATAACAACTACTTTACCTTTAACTTTGTCGCCAACTTTCAGTTCAGCGCTCAAAGCATCCCATGGATGTGGAGTCAATTGTTTCAAGCCGAGAGCGATACGTTTTTTCTCATCGTCGAAGTCAAGGATAACAACGTTAAGTTTTTGATCCAATGCAACAACTTCTTCAGGATGAGAAACACGTCCCCAAGAAAGGTCAGTGATGTGGATCAAACCGTCTACGCCACCCAAGTCGATGAATACACCGTAAGAAGTGATGTTTTTAACGGTTCCCTCAAGTACCTGACCTTTTTCAAGTTTAGAGATGATATCTTTTTTCTGTTGTTCGATTTCAGCTTCGATAAGAGCTTTGTGAGAAACAACAACGTTTTTGAATTCCTGATTGATTTTAACCACTTTGAATTCCATTGTTTTACCAACGAATACATCGTAGTCACGGATAGGTTTAACGTCGAGTTGAGAACCTGGCAAGAACGCCTCGATACCAAATACGTCAACGATCATACCACCTTTAGTGCGGCATTTCACGAAACCTTTGATAATTTCGTCTTTTTCCAAAGCTTCGTTAACGCGATCCCAAGAGCGGGTTGCACGAGCTTTTTTGTGAGAAAGGATTAATTGTCCTTTTTTGTCTTCCTGGCTTTCGATGTAAACTTCTACAGTGTCACCTACAGCTAATTCAGGATTGTAACGGAATTCATTCATAGAAATGATACCGTCTGATTTGTAACCGATGTTTACAACTACTTCGCGTTTGTTCAATGAAATAACTGTACCTTCGATTACCTCTTTGTCTTTAACTGTGTTTAAAGACTGGTCGTAAGTGTTAACCAATTCGTCATGGCTTTTATTGCCAAAAACTTCACCTTTTTCGAACGCATCCCAGTCGAAATTCTCAACAGGAGCTACATTTTTAAATTGTTCAGACATAAATAATTAATTGATTTTTGGTTTACTAGTGAGTTAGACATTATATTGTAATTCTCAAAAAGCGCTGCAAAGGTAATGCTTTTATTCGGAAAATCAACCGCATAGATTCGATATTTTGATTTTATCAGTGGTTAAAAAACAAGGCGACTACGCTATATTTACGCAATCGCCTTATTGTTTTAGAGGTTAGAGCTTTACTTTGAAGCTGTCGTTTTAAGCAGTTCGGAAGTCTGTTGTGAATTGTTGATTACCTCCAGAGCCTTTTTGATCTCCTTGTCGTTTTTCAGCGTCTGGGCAATTTCTCCTTTCTGGAAGTAGTAACGTTTGGCAATCTCGATTTCCAGCATATTGCGGATATCTGTTGAGAATTTATCCAAAGATTTATCCAAATCGTGGGTGAGCTTTGCTTCCAGAGCCTTGAATTCCGGTTCGGCGCTTTCGTAATAACCTTCAAATTTAGCCACCTCTTTCAGTTCTTTTAATGCTTTATCGCTCTGGCGGTCGTATGTGAAGTTTTTTGACTTAACAAAAGTCTTGAAGTCTTTGAAGTCTGTGTCAGTCAGAGCAAAATTACCAGCAATATCAATTTTATCGTGTTTTCTGACGTATTGCGTTGCATAGTCAAACAACAGGTAATCGCTTTCGAGGTAGTATACGATGTTTGGTATTTGAACTTCCTCTGTTGTTACATCGGGGGTGATACCGCCACCGTCCCGTACCGGACGTCTGTTTTTAGTGTAGAAAACCGTGGTGAGGCTATCCGGTATTTTACCTACGCTGCCATCCGGATTTCGGTTGCTGTAATCAATGGCCTGAACACAACGTCCGCTTGGGGTATAGTATTTTGCAGTAGTAACCTTAATGCTTCCATTGTAGCTGATGGGGCGTGTTGTTTGCACCAGGCCTTTGCCGAATGTGCGACTGCCGATAATTACGGCTCGATCCAGGTCCTGGAGAGCACCGGATACAATTTCAGATGCCGAGGCCGAACCGCGGTTGACCATTACGGCTATAGGTATTTGGGTGTCCAATGGCTCGGCTGGAGTTTTATAGACGCGGTCCCACTGTTTTACTTTGCCCTTTGTGGAGACAACCTCTACACCTTTCGGTACAAAATAGTTGATCACTTTAATGGCTTCTTCCATAATACCACCGCCATTGCCGCGCAGGTCGATGATGAGTGAAGTAATCTTTTTATTGTTTTTCAAATCCAGAAACGCGCTTTTAAATTCCTCTCCGGTTTTGTCCGTGAAACTGCTGATGAGGATGTAGCCGGTATTATTTCCGACAACGGTGTAATAGGGCACAGAGCTGACCGTAATTTTAGAACGGGTAACTGTTACTTCTTTCGGCTTATTTTCGTCTCTTTGGATTTTAATCTTGATAGCGGTATTAGGCTGGCCTTTTAGCCATTCGCTAACTTCATTAATGGCTTTGCCTTTTACGCTTTTACCATCAATCTCCAGAATAATATCTCCGGCTTTCAATCCGGCTTTGGCAGCGGGCATATTTTCATAAGGCTCTGAAATGATGATATTGCCATTGCGGGAACCAATGATTGAGCCGATGCCGCCATATTCCCCGGTTGTGATGAATTTGAAGTCCTCCATTTCATCCTCCGGAATGTAATTGGTGTATGGGTCAAGGCTTCCCAGCATGGCGTTGATGCCTGTGCGGATGACTTTCTCCGGCTTAATTGAATCGACATAAAACAGGTCAAGCTGTTTGTAGATACTATAGAAAACGTCCAGATTTTTGGTGTTGTCGAAATTGTGTTTTTCGTCGCAATAACCTGAAACGGCGATATTGGATAGGAGCAGGGTGGCTGCAATGACTGCATTTCTGCCTAATCTGAATCTCTTCATAAAGTAATGGTGTATTGGTTGTTTCTTTATTCAGTCAAAATCGAGGATAAAATTAGAGAGAGTTTTTTGTTAAAACAATATTTTGCT
>JAUZOF010000002.1 GCA_030706585.1 Bacteroidota bacterium | reverse complement strand
GCGGACGAATTTTGGAAAGAAAGGGGCGACGCGATGTCGCTCCTTCAGAATATAGCACAATGACAATCAACAACCAAAACGTTCCTGAATCAGAAACTTATTCAGAACAGTAATCTAAAGAGAAAATGAAGAGCCGTGGCCCGAAGTAATTTCTGGTCACGGTTTGTTTTTTGGAGGAATAACACGATGACTTCGTGTCGGAGGCTGATATTTATCGCCAGCCCCAAATCCTCTCCGAAGAAGTGGCTATACTGACTACAACAAAGTAGCATGCGAGACTTACACCGGGAAACTCAACAATACCGTGTAAACACAACAAAGGCCCCTGCATCGTCGCAGAGGCCTTGTCTCATTAACCTATTAAAAACATGTACTCCTTCTTTAAAATAAAGAACAATTATATCTGTCTCAAACCGACAGATTCTCAATATATAACATCAATTATCAACGCTCTAAGTCATTAACAAAAAGCTGCATCTCTCTATAATTATCTTCTATTGACAACAATAGCTTGAATTGCGCCTTCGACCGTTGCAGATTATGCTCCGGATAATGAATCTTGTAATATACATCACCATTTAAATAGTCAGTCAGAAATCGCACCAACTGCATATAGGTCATCAACTTGGCTCCGAAGGGTAATAATCCGATCTCCACCGGAGTAAGAAACTTTGTAGCAACCTCAAGATAACCGGCTGTGTATGCACGGTAAATCTCCATATTGAAACTAACCCGATCCAGCTCTTCGTCATCTTCTTTTCCCGTATTACCGGCTGTCCGCATAAAGTCACCAATATCGGAAACCACAAATCCCGGCATCACAGTATCAAGATCAATCACGCAAAGGACATTGCCTTCTTTGTCAAAAAGCATATTGTTCACTTTAGTATCGCAGTGATTGATGCGCTTTGGCAATTTACCTTCGCTAAATAAAACTTGGCAAATACACATTTCAGAAGCTCTTCGCTCTATCTCGTCGACTAAGTCTGCTACCTGTCCCAAACGATGAACCGGATCAGCAGCCACCGCTTCACGAAACTGCTTCAGCCGGAATTCCATATTGTGAAAATCAGGAATTGTCTCACCCAAAGGTTCGCCTGGTAAGTCGGACAGCAAGCGCTGAAACTCACCAAATGCCTGTCCCGCACAGTATGCACTTTCGGGAGAAACCACATCCAATGTATAGGAATCGGTTATCAACAGCATCATTCTCCAATAGTTTTCTCCATCGAAATGATAAAGCTTCCCATCTCTTGCCGGAACTATCGTCAACGTTTTTCTGTCAATGTCAGCTTCTTTGTTTTCAATCAATTTGGCGCGAATATGATCCGTAATCCGTTTTATATTATCCTGCAGCAGATCAACATCCTGAAAAATAGCGTGATTGATTTTCTGCAGCACGTATGCCGACATACCATTTTCTATGTCAACCTTGAAGGTAGAATTAATATGCCCTTCACCCAAAGGCACTATTTGTCTGACTCCGCCTTCAACTTCGAAACTATCTACTATTTGATCTAATTCTGACATCTATTTTCTTTGATTTATTTTACTCAATCATTTGAATTACAATCTATTTCAACACAAATTCTTCATTCAGTGTATTTTGTGAATTTCCGCCAACAAATACGCCAAACTTACCCGGTTCAACAGTCCATTCCATTTTACTGTTATGGTATTTCAAGTCTTCCGGTGTCAGGGTCAATGTTACGGTTTTCGTTTGTCCCGGTTCAATAGCCAGTTTCTTGAAGCCTTTCAATAAACGTGTCGGCTGACAAACCGAGGCATAGTAGTCACGAATGTAGAGCTGCACCAACTCTTCCCCGCTTCTGTATCCTGTATTTTTCACATCCACACTCACCTGTAACTTCCCATCTTTTGTCAAAACGTTCTGACTCAACCGCAGGTTCGAATATTCAAATGTGGTATAGCTCAGTCCAAAACCGAATGGGAACAGAGCATCATTAGAGACATCGTTATAACGGGAGCGAAAAAAATCACCCGGATGTTCCGCCAAAGGGCGGCCGGTATTCAATTCATTGTAACACAGCGGCACCTGTCCGAGCACACGCGGAAAAGAAACCGGAAGTTTACCCGAGGGATTGTAATCACCAAAAAGCACGTCAGCAATTGCATTTCCAGCCTGGCTTCCCAAAAACCAGGTTTCAACAATTGAAGGAACATTATCAGCAACCCATGAAATGGTCAACGGGCGACCATTCGTCAACAAAACTATCACTGGTTTACCCAGTTTAATTACCTCCTTCAACAGTGCTTCCTGATTTCCGGGAATATTAATATTGGCCCGCGAATGCGCCTCTCCGGTCATTCCTCCCGATTCTCCAAGAGTCATAACAACCACATCCGCCTGCCGGGCTATATCCAGGGCTGGTGTAAAATCTTCCGGGGCATTTGCCTCAATCTCACACCCTTTTGCATACAATACTTTAGTTTGGGACGATACCGCCGATCTGATTCCTTGCAGAATACTCACGGCATCTTTTGCATCACCACCGCCACCCCAGCATCCGATCATATCGCCCTGGCTATCGGCCATTGCCCCGATTACAGCAAGGGTTCCGATACTCTTTTTCAGTGGCAACAAATGATAATCATTTTTCAACAAAACAATAGATTTACGTGCCATATCACGTGCAGCGGCTACGTGTTCAGGCGTGAGGAGTTCTGTTTTTTCTCGTTGCTCATCGCAATAACGATACGGATCCTGAAACAGGCCAAGTTCGTATTTGATTCTCAATATTCGACGAACAGCGTCATCAATTACTTTTTCCGGAACCAAACCTTTACGGACTAAATCAGGCAAGTTCTGCAAGAACTGATTACTTCCCATATCCATATCAAGCCCTGCATTTGCGGCAGCCCTGGCAGCTTCTATTCCATCGGCGGCCAGGCCATGCGGGATAAGCTCACCAACAGCTCCGGCATCAGAAACTACAAAACCGTTAAAGTTCCATTCGCCTTTCAACACCTTACGAAGTAAAAATTCGTTGGCCGTAGCCGGAACGCCATTCAACGTATTAAACGAAGACATAAATGTGGCTGCTCCGGCATCCACAGCCGCTTTGAAAGGTGGCAGGTAAGTATCTCTCAAGGTAATTTCCGACATATCCACGGCATTATAATCGCGACCGGCAATAGCAGCGCCGTAAGCTGCATAATGCTTGGCACAGGCAGCAATAGTATTGTTCTTGCTCAAATCATCGCCCTGAAAGCCTTTTACACGTGCTTTAGCAATCTGAACACCCAGATAGGTATCTTCTCCTGCCCCTTCGGCAATTCGTCCCCAGCGGGTATCGCGGGCAATATCCAACATAGGAGCAAAAGTCCAGTTTACGCCCATGGCAGAGGCTTCGATGGCTGCAATGCGGGCTGAGCGTTCCATCGCTGATAAATCCCAACTGGCAGCCTCTCCCAATGGAATTGGGAAGATCGTTTTCATCCCGTGAATAACATCCAGCCCGAATATCAATGGGATATGCAACCGCGTCTCTTCAACGGCAACCTTTTGAATCTTTCTTATTCCATCCACGCCGGCAAGATTCAACACGGAACCGATTTTTCCTTCACGCATTTCCTTTCCCTGATCGCTCAGGGGATTGATAGGACCGGTATTGGCAAATGTGCCACCAACCTGATTCATCTGTCCTATTTTCTCTTCCAGAGTCATGCGTTTAAGAAGATCATTGATAAAGCGTTCCATCTTCTGTTTGCGCGCTGCTTCTGTAGACTGAGAACCAGAAGTATGATTGCCCGCATTGGAAACCGGCGACAACAACAAAGCTCCCACAATCAACGCCAACTGAACATGAAAAAATCTTGCCTGCATTCTTTTAATACCAATTTCAATAAACTTCATAACAATATTATTAGCCTTTCAAACACTTATTTTTCAACAATATAATCAAGGCTTTTTTCAATTGTCTCTTTCGAAACCGGTACATTCGGAATAGTACGGATAGCATCCGGCAATAAGGAATAGTTTTTATTGAACGTTTGAATCAACTTTGCAAAATCTTCCGGGTGATACGCAATCTGTACATCTGTCTGATTGGTTAATGCTATAATTTCAGGCAAAGCATCACCTCTGTTCCAGTTGTTCTTGATACAGTCAGTTGCCAATTTAAGTCTGCTTATTTTGCCAACCACGCCATCCACACTTACAGCATTGGCCGGAAAACTCACGATACATTCAAAAGGTTGGTCACATGCAACCTGTGGCATGGTAACATGGGCTGTCAAATCCCGTGCGGTATAACTCCATGTATTTTCTTTATTGCAATCAGAATAAGCCACCTGCTGACCGTTCACCGCAATATTTTCAGGCATTGATATACCATAGAAGCGAATTTCCAGATCTCGTTTTGCTGACATTCCGGGATATGCACCCTTACGTGGCAGAATGGTTATCTTCACCTTTCCGTCAGGCAAAACTTCTTTTTTCATCACTGTTATTCCGAATTCACCCTTTTGGTATCCCTGATCATTACCGGCATCCTCGTAAAGTTTACCTTCAGAAGCGTTATCTCCCGGAAATACACTTACTACCAATCCATTCACCGGACGTTCCAGATTATCTACTTTGTCATACATCGGAATAACGGATCCTGCTTTTACATAAATGGGATATTCGTCCAACAGAAATTTACGATCAACCGTTTGGCCGCCTTTCAACATTGTTCCGGTCTTCCATTCGTACCAATCAGTCCCTGCAGGAAGCCATACTTTCACTGTCGAGAATTCATTTTTAGCTGGCGAACCAACAGGAGCTATCAATAAATTGTCGCCAAACATATATTCGGTCTTAAAGCTATAGGCTTCCGCAGCATTGGGATAATCATAATACATTGGACGGCAAAGAGAAATACCGGTATCGTAATCTTCCTTCGCCATTGTATAGATGTAGGGAACCAAAGAATAACGCAGATTAACCGCATCCAGCAATGCCTTCCTGTAGTTATACGGGAAAAGCCAGAGATCCTTTTTAATACGAATATCTCTTGTTGAGTGAGTTCTGAAAATCGGGCTCAAAGCGCCGTACTGCATCCAACGAACATACAATTCAGGATCAACGCGAAAATTAGGATCGGGGTTTTTAGAGAAGTGACCGCCAAGGTCGTGACTCCAATAGCCATACAACACATTCGAAGCGGTAGATGTAAAATAGGGCTGGAATTCGAGTGATGACCAATCAATGATTACGTCGCCCGAAAAACCGATCTGATAACGGTGGTTTCCAAGACCTCCCCAACGGTGATACAACATCGGACGTTGCTCTCCCTGTCGCTCCATATCGCTAAAGAAACAGTAATTAAGCCACCAGGTATTACTCAGTCCGTCAACTTTTTTCGAATCCGGCCACTGCTGCCAGTCGAGCCACCAGAAGCTTACCCCTGCCTTTTGCATGGGGTGCAACACAATGTCAAACAAATTGCTCATGTATTTTTTGTCCGCCGCCTCGAAAGGAATCGGAGCATGGGCAGTTGTATCGAAATTCATTGCTTTGGCAAAAGCAGAATATGGATGTTCGTCAGCCGGGATTCCTGAAGCCGGATGTAAATTCAACGTCACTTTCAGGTTCTGATTTTTCACCCATTTCAAAAAATTATTCGGTTCCGGGAACAAGCTCTTTTCCCAGGTATAACCAGTCCAACCGGCCAACTGCCCGAATGAGTCCCAGGTGTTCAGTCCCTTGGTCTTATGCCAGTCCATATCCACCACCAGCACGTCGAGAGGAATCTTATTTTCGTGAAAATCGCCTACCAACGTTCGTAACTCGTCATCCGAATAATTCCAGTAGCGCGACCACCAGTAACCAAAAGCGAATTTAGGAGGAATGGGCACTTTGCCTGCAATTTGAGTAAATTCGTAGAGCGCTTTTTTATAATCTTTTCCGTAACATATAAAATAAAGGTCCTGTACATTTTTATTTGAACGGGCTTCGACCCAACTCCAAT
Source organism: Bacteroidota bacterium (assembly GCA_030706585.1). Lineage (GTDB taxonomy): Bacteria > Bacteroidota > Bacteroidia > Bacteroidales > UBA7332 > CAXXIC01. Next base: position 55,355 of record JAUZOF010000002.1, on the reverse strand, counting down.
CACTTCCGTCAAACAAGAAATTCTTCGAATCGTCAATCATTGTCCATCCTTCTGTCGACAACAAGCCCTCTTCCAGATTAATCGGCGTTTTTTCATCGTATAACTGGCCTTTACAATTATCAAGTGTACGATAGGTGCCCTTCAGATTTCCGGCATTTTTCGTTCCGGGGATCCATTTCACGACCTTCTTACCGTCTTTAAACGTAATTTCCAGGTTTTTATCTGTAAAATTGCCGGTATTCTTCTTGTACTTCAAAACCAGCACATCAGTGCTGATAATCACTTGTTGTGCATTCTCCTTTTTTTTAAAAGCCGGAACCGGTAAATTTCGGTTAACAACAAAGAAAGAAGCTTTATCTGCAAACTGATGGGTACTATCCCACTCCATCCGAATCAAATTGGGAGCCAACACGGTAAAACGGGCATTACCAACTTCAACTATTGCTTTCGGATCTGCTTTTGAATTTGATGCTGCCTGAGCAACACCTGAAACAACCGTCATTACCAAGAGCACAACAACGCTCAGAGAACGAAATAAAAAAGAATTATTATTCTCCTTTTTTATATTTAATTGATTCATGATATAAGGTATTTATTTTTAATGCTATTACAGAATAGTCCGGTGCTATTTTGTAAAATCCGCCATCGATTTTCCTGTCCAGATTCTTCGAAAGGCCTTAATGCCTATTTTTCAGATAATCACTTCAACACAAATTTCAAAAAGCTGAGTGGATAAAAAAAAAATTTTATGTAAATACAACTTCAACAAACCACACATAAACATCTGTTAATAAGAATCGACTTAAGAATTTACAAACCCTAAATTTTTAAGTGCAAATATAGAAGAGACATCTGAATAAAAAACCGAAGAAAATGACACTTTACATTCGGATTTTGACACAAACACCTACCTGAATTTAAAGGAAATCCATGATTTTTCTGTCACAGGAAACATTGTTACTCTAAATTTCGCACATCCATAAGGCACTAAATCGACAGTTGCTTCTTTGCCATCCTTAATAGGAATTGCCGGAAGTGGCTGTGCATCTGTGGGATTCCAGTCAAACTCCTTTACCCTAACTTTTAACTGTATCGGGGCATCCAATTGCCAGAACCATTTTCCTGTCAATGTTTTTTTTATGATTGCAATTTGGTTGGATAAATGGTCATGATCGATATCCAATGCATAATTGAATTTTGAATGTTCAACCTCTTGGTTAGGATTCACATCCGGTATTGGTAATGCAAACAAAAGTGGTCCGTATGTCACACATTCGTATGGATTATGAATGGTTGTATCCGACGCATTTTTATAGCCTCCTTTTACAAAATAGTCAGTTTGCGGATAAATGGTTTCATATCCCTGCTGCACCTGCGCTTCCATAGGAAAACAAAGCTGAATTTTATCATTGGGATGCCAGGTTCGTGCAATTTTCACAAATCCTCTTTCTGCTTTTACTTCCACTTTCTTATTGTTTATCTTTATGGACGGATGAGCACACCATTCCGGAATTCGGAGATAAATTGGCATAGTGATTGCCTTCGACATTGTAAGCGTCATGTCAATATTATCATCGAAAGGATAAGTCGTATTACAATTGATAATGAGTTTTTCTTTTTTAATCTGTTTCTCTACGACACATGGCCCATACAAAGTAGCTGCCAAGCCATTATCCATTGTTGCCATCCACATGCCACCGATATAGTCAGGAATAATATTGTTACAGTTTCCCACGCAGCATAAAACCTCATGACCATGATCGGTAAATTTCATATCATCCTTGCCCGGAATAACAGCTTCTTCGGGAAGCGTACTACTAAATCTGTTGAGTGACTGATAATAGCACATAGTTTTGAAATCACGCGCCATGGGAGCAGGGCCTGCATTGAAAAATATTTTTTCAATCTTATCACCCCAGTTTCTTTGGCCGGTCAAACGCATCATCCATAAAAGCGACCACATAGAAGTCGGCACATCACAGGTTTCAATATTTCTAAAAGATCCTATTCCCGACAGGTATTCCTGGGAAGAACAGACTCCCACAGGAAGCAAATTTTTACTTTCGCCCCATTCCAGAATTCTTTCTGAGGCATGAAGCTCCTTTATATTTCCAGTCCAGGAATACATCATGGCCGGCACTCTCAATGTTTCATAAAAAGTAACTCCATGATGGAAATCCGAAGAAACAACTCTTTTATGAAGCCATCTTTCTTCCTCATCAATAACACTTCGATTTTTGCCATAGGCAATAATTTTATCAAGAATGGTTTTGTCCGCAGTTATAAGGTAAGTTTCCACCATCGCATCGATATTAGTTGCTCCCCGTTGCATACACTCGGTAGAGTCGCGGGAAACTCTTATCGGGAATGTTCTATACACCTTCTCAAGTGCTTGTCTTATTTCGGGTTTATGTGTAGCCTGATAATAGGAAACCAAAGCACGTCCCATAAGTCCATGTCCCCAATTATTAAACCAATCATTGACAATCGATTGAGGTTTCCAATAGATAAACGATTCACCTCCGTTCAATACACCATTGACAACTATATCCAGACGTGAAGATGTTTTTCTGATCAGTGCTGTATCTTGTAGCATGTATCCTAATTTAACGGCCCCATCCAACCAGTAACTGCATTGTTCAAGCGGCCAACCCGTACCATCTTCATTCACGCCTCTTGCCTGAAACCCATAGCCCTTCCACCCATGTTTAAAAACATCTATGTATTCATCCAAATGTCCGGTGATCCCATTTGCAGCATCAGTAGCCCAATCTTTGAGCCAACCGGTTGGTTTTATATCACCCAACTCTAACGGAATAAAAGAAGGTAGAGCTTTTGCTGTTTTTGAATATACCTTCATCTTGTTTGCGGTATAATCAATACCCGGAGCATTTTGAGCATTTGCCTCCGACATTAAAATTGTCAGGGGCAAGAAAAAAACTATCATTTTTAATGGTTTCATTCTCTATCAATTAAAATTATTGATGTCTGCTATAGCGAATTCTATCCTATTAACCATCATTTGCTTTCGGCTAAAAACCACAGAAATATATTCTTTATTAGCCACTAAAAAGGAGGACCATATAATTATTTTCAAAAAACTGATTTTATGATGTAAAAATAGAGAAATCCGAGCATAATGACCCGAAGAAAATGACATTTTTTCTTTCCATTTTGACAGAATAGATGACTCTTATAAAGTGACAATTCTCCATTTTTCAAATCCAAAAATGATCAAAAAAAAGAGGTGCAACAGGTTGTATTAAACAAGCCCGAAGCACCTCTTTATTGAATAGCTATGCGTTAATAAACAACCTTGGCTGTTGCTAAAATATCACGGGAATTGGTACCCGCCTGAATTTCATATTGACCATGATCTACCACCCAACTGTTTTTCTGAACATCGAAATAAGAGAATGAACTGTCATCCAATGTAAAATCGACCTTCACAGTCTGACCGGCCTTTACAAATACTTTCTTGAACGCTTTCAGTTCGTGAACCGGGCGGGTAACAGACGGAGCCAATGGTTTTACATAAACCTGAACCACTTCATAGCCATCACGTTTACCGATATTTTTTACCAGGACACTTCCTGTTGCTGCGTGACTACCATTCTTACTAACAACCATGTTTGCATATGCAAATGTAGTATAAGACAATCCGTAACCAAACGGAAATTGTGGTTTCACCTTCTTTGTATCATAATAACGGTAGCCAACCAGTAAACCTTCCTTATACGTAACATTCAGCTGCTTTTCAGTATCGTAATAACTGTCGTGTGTGGGATTATCACTCCATTCTTTTTCGAACGTATCGGGCAATTTACCACTCGGATTGACTTTACCAAACAAAATTTCGGCAAGAGCGGTTCCTCCTTCCTGACCTGTGTACCAGCCATGCAACAATCCTTTCACATTTGCCAACCAGGGTTGCATATAGATATTGCCTCCGCCATTCAAAATAACGATGGTATTCGGATTGGCTTTAGCTACGGCATTAATCAATTCACTCTGACCGCCGGGAAGTTCAAATTTACGATCCTGACCTTCCTGTTCAAACTCACCATTAAATCCAACGCAAACAACTGCCACATCAGCAGACGAAGCTGTTTGCACTGCTTTTGCTATCGACTTTCCATTGTCGGCCCATCCCAAATGGATTTCGGCACCACCGGCACGATCATAGTATTCTAGTTTAACTTCATAAGTTTTTCCTGCTTCCATGGCAACAGCCCCTATTTGCTGTGTGGCCGGCTGATCTCTCCAGCCATCGATCACAAGTTTGCCATTTACCCAAAGACGGTAACCATCATCACCTTTTGCAACAAAAGTATAAACACTACTAACCGACGAGCGGACAAATCCTGTCCAGCGGACAGAAAACCCATCTGACGGGAAGTCCTTTACATCGCTATTCGGAGTTCCGGTTCCCCAGTTGAAATCTATTTTTTCATCGGTACGCTTAAATGCGGGATCACCCGACAAAGTCATATTATTAAAATACTCGCCTTTGAGGCCCTTAGCACTACAATCCGCATCTGCATAGAAAACCGCATTTTGAATCATCTCTCCCACATTCTGACTTTCGCTTACACAGTCGACACTCACTTTATTGCCAACCAGATTCTTTATTCCTTCGTATGTAGTTACACAATGAAAGGGCATAGTTTGTGAGCTTCCACCTCCAAATACATATTGATTGGCATTCGGTCCGACAACGGCAATCTTTTTAATTTTCGTATCGTTCAAAGGAAGAATATTCCCTTCATTTTTCAATAAGACAACGCCTTCCCTGGCCACTTTTAGAGCGACATTGGCACTGGCGGGATTATCCAAAGGAATACGTTTATCCTGCTGTGAACGATCATAAAATCCGTAACGGAAGATAATTCTGAGGATACGGCTCACTTTTTCATCAATCAACGATTCAGAAATGACTCCGTTTTTAATAGCCGGAATCAAAGTGGCCCGGTTCATGTGGTCGCCCGATCCCATTTCAAGATCCAGCCCCCCTTTAGCGGCTGCAATTCCGTCATAAGTTGCCCCCCAGTCTGACATCAGGATTCCGTCGAAACCCCACATTTTTTTCAGAATATCATTATTTAAGTGACTGTTTTGGGTGGCATGTTCTCCATTGAGCAAGTTATAAGAATCCATTGCCGTAGCAACTTTTCCTTCCTTAACAGCAGCTTTGAAAGCAGGAAGATAAATCTCTTGAAAGGTTCGTTCATCAATATTAGAGCTGACCTTGTTACGATCCCATTCCTGTTCGTTTCCGGCATAATGCTTGATACAACCCGCTACTCCTTTACCTTGTAATCCTTTGATGTAAGCCACTGCCATTCTTCCGGCCAGATAAGGATCTTCGCCCATATATTCAAAATTGCGACCACCCATAGGAGCACGACAAATATTCACCCCCGGAGCCAACAAAATATGCACGCCACGCGCGTGACAATCGGAAGCCAACGCTTCGCCCAGTTCTTTCAGCAGGCTCACATTCCAGGTCGATGCCGCTAAAACCGTCGCCGGATAAGCGGTCGATTTACCGTCATTGCGTGACCCTACCGGTCCATCGCTCGTTTTAATGGCAGGTATACCCAAACGAGGTATAGCACGTATATAATAGTCATTTGCACCACCCAGATAGTCAATTTTCTCTTCCAATGTCATTTGAGAGAGTATCGACTTAATTCTCTTTTCAACAGGCTGTTTCGAATCCTTGTAGGCTTGTGAAAAAGCTACCCCGGATACTAATAGCATAAAAAAACAAATACGCACGCATCTTTTCATCATAAATAAAATTTTTATTCTCTCTGTTAATAATTTTCGTGTAAGACTCAGATAAAGTTCGCTCGATTGCAAATTTGCTTCAGTATAGTCATTATGAGCTGTATCATATCTTTCTTGTATAGCAAGAGACTCGAAATCTTTAGAAAATATGACGATGCTTTAATAGCAAAGCAACAATTCTATCAATTACACATGCCAACAGAAATAGAGATCTCAAAACAGCTCATTATCAATACAATACAACGAACAACAAACTATTATTGCCTTCAAATAAATATAGCCCACACACAAATAACTTCGATTGTATATTTTAGAGTTATTTTTTAATTTAGGTTAATTTCAGCATTCAAAGATACGGATATGTACAAAACACGACCTAAAGAAAATGACACTTCGCCTTTATATTTTGATATAAGCAAATTTTCAACAAGATCCGTAAGAAACGGACCTCATTATAGCAAACAATGCCAGATGAGTGTGCTTTAAGACACCCATCCGGCATATGACCTGTATTATTTACTCAAGAAATAAATACAGCTACTTCTCAAAATTAATAAACAGTCTTTACAGTAGCCAAAATATTCCGAGAGCTGGCACCCGCCTGAATTTCGTATCTCCCGTGATCTACCACCCAATCATTTTTTCCCGGATCGAAATAAGAGAATGAACTATCATCCAACGTAAAATCGACTTTTACAGTTTGACCGGCTTTCACAAATACTTTTTTGAATGCTTTCAGTTCGTGTACCGGGCGTTCGACCGAAGGCGTTAGCGGTTTTACGTAAATTTGTACGACTTCATAGCCATCCCGTTTACTGGTATTTTTAACCATAAGGCTTCCCTTTACAGCATGATTTCCTGCCTTAACCGCATTCATCTTTGTGTAAGCAAATGTTGCATAACTTAATCCGTAACCAAAAGGAAACTGAGGTTCAACTTGCTTGGTATCAAAATAGCGGTAACCGATCATCAGTTTTTCCGCAAAGTTAACCGCATCATGGTTCTGGCTTGCCAACTTCACGCAAGGGGAATCTTCCAGCTTTTTAGTCCAGGAAAAAGAGAGGCGCCCCGAAGGATCAATATCGCCAAACAACATTTTTGCAACTGCATTGCCACCTTCCATTCCCGGATACCAGGCTTCGGTCAGCGAAGCCACATTCGGAAGAAAACCTCCGACTTCAAGCGGCGATCCGTTGATTAAAACAACATTCACTTTCTTATTCAGGCCTGCAAGATGGTTGATTAGCTTTTCCTGAACCAGCGGAAATGCCAGGCTCACCCTGTCACGACCTTCGGTGTCAATGCTATGATCCAATCCACCGACATAAACAACGGCATCAGCTTCACGGGCAGCTTCGTCGATTTTGGTCAGTTGCATCTGCTGAAGAGACGATTCGGGCATTTCCCACTCGATACGCATGGCTGCGTCACCACTGCCTTTGGAGTAAATTACGCACAAATGAAAAGGAACACCTTTTTTCAAATCGACAGCTGCCGTAACAGTTCCAGTGCCACGCCCCGGATCGGCAACTGCCATCGGAGCTCCAGCCCATTCGTTATTATAGACCAACGCCGAACCACCGCCGGTGATAAACCGGAAGGTATACTTTCCGTCGACCGGAGGCATAATTTGTGCATCAAAACGGGCTTCGCGAAATTGATCGACCGGAATCGACGGATCGGGAGACTTCATTTCCCACATAAAATTCACATTCGATTCGGTTCGTTCCAATACCGGTTCGTTCTTTCCCTTAACGTAATAGCAGGTATGGAATCCGTTCTTTCCGCCAACAGAGCTTAACACATTTTCCGGAATCAACTGATAGCCTCCCAAATCGTCGGACGATATATAGTTAACGCGATCTGCTCCGAGTTCGTTTTGAATTCCTTTCAGAACTGTGATTTCGTAAGGCGATTCAACCCAGGAACTTCCGCCCATGGCCAGCAAACAAAAACGTTTGTCGGCATTAGGACCCGTTACCAAAACCTTCTTTACTGTCTGTTTGTTAAGAGGTAACGCATTATTCTTGTTTTGTAATAAAATAATTCCTTCTTCGGCTGTGTGTAAGGCGGTTTGTTGATGTTCCTTTGTATTAATAGAAGCTCCTGCACTCAAATCACGGCCATCGAGCAAGCCAATCCGGCCATATACGCGCAAAATGCGTCGTACTTTCTCATCTACAACACTGACGGGCACTTTCCCTGCTTTTACCGCTTCGAGCAAAGGAGTACCGAACCCACAATTGTCGCCACCCGGCATCGAAACATCCAGTCCGGCAAAAGCAGCTTTTTCAACCGAACGGGTTTGCAGCCAGTCGGTCATCACAAAGCCGTCGAACCCAAAACGGTTTTTCAGAATATCCGTCAGCATTTTTTTACTATCGCTCACAAATTCGCCATTCACACCATTGGCTGAGGTCATTACTGTCCATACATTTGCGTCCCTGACAGCAGCTTTAAATCCCGGAAGGTAAATTTCGTTCAGGGTACGGTCGTCAATCATCGACATGTAAAAATTGCGGTTGTCTTCCCGATTGTTGCAGGCATAGTGTTTGATACAGGCAGCCACGCCTTCGCTTTGGATACCCCGAATTTGAGCTGCAGCAATTGCTCCGTTCAGCAGGGGATCTTCGGTATAATATTCAAAAAAACGTCCGTTAAGCGGATCACGCAAAATATTACACCCCGGACCCAAAAGAACCCCACGTCCCATCGCACGGGTTTCTTCTCCTATTACCTTACCTGCTTTTTCTACAATAGAAGGATTCCAGGTGGATCCGAATAAGATGCCGGCCGGAAACGCAGTTGTCCCCACCTGGCAATTGGGTCCACGAGGACCATCAGTACAAGCTGTACCCGGAATTTTGAGTCGTTCCACTCCTTTAAATCCTCCATTTCCCGAGCACATAGCTACCTTTTCCTCGATGGTCATTTGCTTCAGGATAGCCTCCACCTTTTGTTCAAGTGCTTGTGCTGAGTTTTTTCCAGGCTGCGCAAACATCTGAAAGCATGAGCAAACGCTAATAGCCAATACTACCGGCAATACAATATTTCTCCGCTTCATTTTTCCTGCATTCATATTTAGAATTCTCATTTTCAATACAATAATTAAAGAATAACGTTCACACCTTTCGGGGCTTTGAAGGTTGTCTTCACTTTGCCATCGGCTTGTTTTTGATGTTCAATTTCAAGCACGCCAAACGGAGTCGGGAAAGTTCCCTTTACCCATTTAAGATCACCCAAATGTGGTTCTATCTTAATTTTTTTACAGCCTGGTTCCAGTACATTCACACCCAGAACGTATTGGCTAAGCCAGCTTGTCGGCCCTGACGCCCAGCCATGGCAAAAGCTGTGGCGAAATTTTTTATAGCAATAGCCGCCATATGTTTTGTGCACATCAACCTTACCATCGGGTACTACCTCATCAATGCGGGATGCATTTTTCATCCAGTCAATATCAAAATCTTCCCAAAAGGTTGTGGCTCCCAAATCGAGCATGCTTCCCCAATATTCGCGGATATTATCGATAGCTCCCTGATAATCGCCGGCCATTGCACGGGCTTTCAACATATAGTAGCCGTAAAAAGTCGACATTTTATGCACCCCGTCTTGTGCCAGCATTCCCGAATTGGCCTGAGCCGGATTCATCAACCCAGAGATGGCCAACAATGCAGCTGCCTGTTTAGAACCGGCCATTCCGGGAATATGTTTCTTCAGCTTTTCGATAGAAGAGGTACACAACTGAGCTGTTTCATTATCTCCCAAAATGCGGGACAATTCAGCACCGGCCTTAAAGGTCATCACCATCATAGACTGGAGACCGGCATGCACGGCCTCTTTATTTTCACTGGAAGGCCAATCGAGGAAACGAGACTCTTCCAGAATTTCCTTGCCGGAAGGATCAATTTTTGTAGCTAACTGGTGTAGCAAAGCCGTCAGATAACTTTTTTGCTGTTTGAGATATTCCAGATTTCCCTGATAATAGTACCAATCGCGTTGAATCAAAATCCACCACATCGAATAGGAGCTGATGCCGTTCATCCAGTTAGGCAGCGGAGTCAAATCGCGTGCCAAATCGAGACTTTTGGGTACAACGCCATTATTGCCGAACACCGAATTGATGGTCATCACTTCGGGATGCATATCGCCCACCCACACGAGGCGGTCTCGTTTCACTCCATCCCACAGGTAATCCTGCATATTGAGGTGTACTGTATAAGCGCCTGTCATCCAGATTTTATTCAACCGTTCATCGTTACAGCTAAACGATCCGAGGTAAGGTATATCGCGGTAAGTGAAAGTGGCACTCACCTCTTTGATCTCGATTTTCGTATTGGGATCAACCAAATCGATGCGTACAAAACGGAAACCGGAATTGCCCATTTCGAATCGACCTAACCAGGGCAACTGAACCACCATATCGCGCATGGCATGATCGTTGGAGGCACCATCGCTACCTGCATCGCTCATCGTTTCACTGACCGATTCCCCAAAACGAATACGGACATGCCCTACCGGATTCTGATTGTTGATCGTAGTTATAATTTCTATTCCTCCCTGAATTTCGCGCCCAAAATCGAGAATCACTCCGGCCTTAGAATCTTGATCATTTACCAGAGTCAAATATTTACCCTGATTCAGGTCTGCCTGTCCGATTCCTGGTTTCAGGATATTTTCCGCATTTTGAACCTTTTGTCCGGAAGGGTCTGATGTCCAGACTATGCGTTCGGCCGTAAGATATTTACGCGTCAAGCTGGTAGAACGCACTCTGGAAGCGTCTGTAAAATTAGCCCCCAATGGAAGTTGCGCCTGAGCCAACGAAGAGGCTCCACACAAGCCCCAAAAGAGTAAAAATCGGGATAAAGTTTTCATTCTGTTCATTTTCAATTCATTCTATTTGATGGTTTATCTCATTTATATTAAGGCCCTACCAGAATCAACATTCTCTTCAAAGGGCTGTCTTCTTTATTTCGACCAGATACAACGATAGTTAAATCTCCTGTTGGGGGCTGTATCCCCATGTGTACAAAGCGAAATCGGATCGTTCAAATCCGAAGCGTTGTCGCTCCACTTAAAATCGAAAGTAAATGCATTGTTGGTAAAACCCAGCAATGATCGGGGAACTTCCACCACCAGTTTATTGTCTACACAACGATATTTCAATTCTGCAACTTCCGCCCATGGATTTTCGGGATGAGACGGATCATACTTCATCAACGTTGTTGTCTGACTGTCTTTCACCTTTTTATTGATCACATAATCATAACCAAACCAGCCGGTAGAGGGATTTTTATCGGCATCGATCAACAAAAGCATCCAGTTGTTATCCGACGAACTGGTTATCTTTTCATTTGTTTCGGCATAAAAGAACAAGTTTTGCTTATCTACAGCCACTTTCAGGGTAACAAAATCGTTGCGTCCTGAATTATCGGTGTAATGCAATCCGCCATAACCGTTATGATCGCGGTGTGCAACATCGCCCTTGGTATCACGATATTCGGTCGAAACCGAATTCCAGTCATTAAATTTGCCATCGAGCTTGATTTTGGAATAACCTTTCAACTCCGGCACCGGGCGAATTCCTTTGTAACGACGAATATTTTGAGCCATCTGCATATAATAATTGTCGGTATAACCTCCTTTCATGGGACTCACGGTTCGGTTGAATTCAGAGTTATACTGATCGACAAAATAGAACGAATTGTTGCGTCCCAACCATGGAGTATTTCCTCCGCCTTCTGGCTGATACTTACCAGCCGTCCATTCGTTCCAGTCGTTGATGTACAGGAATTGAGGATTGGCTTTCAAGGCATCGTCCCAGCGTTCCTGGAAATAGATACCGTAACCTTCGGGATCCTTCACCGTTTTTCCCAACCAGGGAACGTAGGCCGAATCGGGAGTATCGTACTGATTCAACTTCGGTTCTCCATATTGCCGCGACCACGATTTTCCAACGCCCATATTTTCACTGGTCATGGTAACCGGGTGTTGAGCCGGAGTAACGGCCGCTTCTTCCAATTGTCCTTTATGGGTAGATACCAATTCCTCCGGTTTCAGGCTTTTAACTTTGGAGTCGGCCATACTGTAACCGAAACTCCAGTTGTCTTCGGTGCCAATATAACGTTTTCCACCCCATTCGTAATAGCCCCACCACATGGTACGGAGCGTAAAGAAATTCTTGACTTCTTTGGTATAATTTTTATAAAATTCTTCCGTATAATCGGGATCGCCGTAATGAGGATTCTTCGTATCGATTTTAGCCGTTGCATCGTAGTGCGGATTCGGGTGTTTGTTGCCTCCGCTATTGGCATCAAAATCGGGTGTTCCATTGTACAACAACAAAGGTTTTCCATCCCAATAGTACCAAAGATCTTTGTATTTCCCTTCTTTGTAGATACGGTCGTACAAATCCTGAACAACAGTGATTACCGGACCGTTGAATGCCCAAAAAATAAACTTAGGTACTTTATTTCCTTCGGCTTTCATCTTTTCCATCGTACGGAATGTCACTTCCCATTCGTCCCAATAACGAACGGCATTGGTAACATCCATCACCAAAACATCGACTCCGGCATCGGCCAGCATCGACATATCTTTGCGAATAACGTACTCGTCCTGACTCAGAAAATAACCGTTTTCAGGTTCGCCCCAATGGTAGGACCCTTCGGTCCAAAGTGGATTCTTGGCATCCAAACGGGCATTGGGATCACCTTTCAACACCTTGGCAACATCGGCAGAATAAGGGCTCTTAAAATTTTTATAGTGATCCTGAGTATGCCAGGTAATGTAAAAAATTCCCACCACCCGACGCTGATCGGTCTTCACCTTCCCCACATCCTGAAAATCAGGCATCGACCGGCCCAATGCATCATTGGCCACCCAGGTATCGGGATAAATATCGCGGTAATAGTTATCACCGGAGGCATTCTCTGCTTTAGTTTTTTTGTTTGTTTTCGAGCTCTTTTGAGCCTGGATTGAAATAAGCGAAAGCGACACTAACAATCCAACAGCCAACAATTTATATTTTCTCATCTCATTTATTTTTTATTATCAACAACCAAACATTTCGATTCGTAAGCATTAAGTTTCACCTCCAGATCGCCACCCGGATGCCGGATCTGTTCGTGCGAGAAGATATCGGATAAAAGAATGGAGCCATGCAGTTCTTTCATCTCTTTCTCCGTTATCCGAACAGTAACAGGCTGGTCACTCACATTGATCAGCGCCAGATATTTCTGTCCGTTATTTGCCCTCACCCACTTTGTTGGATACTCGGTATCCATCAGATCGAGAGGAACGCCCGGAGTCCCGGGTCCATATTGCGCCAGGGTTGCCGCCAAATTCCAAATCTCTTTTTTCACTCCCGATGGTTGATCCGACCAGTTGAAATGGCCACCTAAAGCAAAGCACATTGTCGCCCAGGTTTTCGCCTTGGTATAATCAAATCCTTCATACTGACGATCGCCGGTTTCCAGACCAATACCTGGCGAGGCATCCTGTTTGAGGGTTTCATATCCTCTTCCCACGAAGAAATCGGGATCGGTAATAAAGAGATTACCATTCATCCAATAGCGGTAGGCTATATGCCGATAAATCTCTTTGGTAACGTTCCAGTTTTCGGTAATGTCCGACATAATCCGCGCGCCATCGCAAATCATAGCGCAAGGTGCAATCACCGTACTGCAACCCAACAAGAACGCATCCTTACCAATAGCCTTCCTGATTTCCTGAATAAACTCACGAAGTACGCGTTCGGGAGGAAATTTGGAATATTTGAAAGGCCGGTCGGTATAGGCCAAAGCAAGAAAATCGATCTTGAAGTATTTGTAACCTGCCTGACTGAGTTTCCGAAAACATTCGATAACATATCTTCTCACATTCGGATCGCTCGGATCGACACGATAGCGGATCACATGGTCAGGAACCTCTTCCAGCACGTTCATTCCGAACTCGTCCACCCGTTCCTTGTTCGACCAAAACGGAGCAATCCATACGCCGGGGATCATTCCGGCATCACGCACCGTCTTGTTCCATCCACGTTCTCCACCCGGGAATTTCGTTTCGTCAAACTCCCAACTACCCCGCTGAGGAAACCAGCCATCATCGAGGGTAAAATAGCGGAGCGGAGTCTTATTTTCCGCATTAAAAGATTTCAGATCAGCCAATACAGGCTGAAGATCTTTTGCCGAAATCTGGCCTCTAAAGAAATCCCAGGTATTAAAACCCGAATGCTGTACCGCTTTAGTCACCGACATCGCAGGTTGATAAAGCTTTCCGATAGCCTGCCAGCCCTCCATCACATTGAATTGAGCGCTCAGCATGAATGGATCGAAAGTGATGGTTTCTCCCGGGTCAACCGGAAATTTGCGCCCATGAAAGTTGACGAATGCGGTCAGCTTGTCACCCTCTTTTTTAATCATGGAGGTCCATAGTTGGGGCGGACGATAAGTCAACATCCATGCCGGACCGGTTTTGTCTTTGTCGGAATAGAGGGCGCAATAATAGGCGCTCTCGTGATCCTTGGCCCGCCCCATATCGTAAGTGGCACTCTCCCACATAATATTCAGATCCTGAGAACGGGCATCCTGCAGAGCCTGTCCACATCCGGCAACCAAAGGTTCGAAAGCTGTAATATACAATGTATCTGTCGTTGGATTATGTACCGACACCGATAATTCAGCCCACTGACCGTTGACCACCCTGAAACCGGAAGTTACCTCAAGGCCATCCACCGTCAGACGGTAACCCGACCCGGCGGCTTTTGCATGCAACAGTACATTCTTTCCATTTAATGAAGTTGTGATCTGAGTCAGTGATTGACTACCGGAGGAGACTTTCCAGTATCCGTTAGCCGGATCGACCGAAAATGTTGTGCCGGCAAACAGCATTACCGGTAAAAAAGCTGTCAATAACAACCAAAAACGAATACAATTTTTTTTCATACAATTCTACATTAGTTTTTCAGCGGTTGCCCCTATTTCAACGGGCAAATGTGCTTCCTTCACTTTACTTCAACAACGCGAAGCAATTTCGCTTCCGGCGCTTTTTTAAAGGTAAATCTCAATCCCTCATCCAACAACCGGGCACCATCATACCGGCGACTCTCATTCGTTTCTAAATCGATGATACGGTATTGTTTTTCTCTGTTCAACCCTTTTAACCGGCATAGATCTGAATCACATATCGATTCTGGTCGGTTAAATATTTGGATAAATCCGGTTCCCTTTTCAGGGCAAAAGAATTCCCAACCAATCCAAACATTCTTTTCAAGGCTGTAAGGTGTTAAAGGATAATAGTCGCCCCGGTAATCATCCCGTACCTCTTTCCATTGTGCCAACAACCGGCGAAGCAAGGGATAATCGGCAGTTTTGTTTCTTACATCCAGATTGAGCACCGTGGACGGACTCATATTGCTTAGAAAATCGTAGGTATTGATGCTGTTTACACCTGCACCTGAGAAAGGAATCCAAGACGATAATCCGTAGGTCTGGCCCTGCACGCCGATAGGTTCGAAGGCATAATCGCTTCTCCAAAGCGGAACGGCTCGTCTCAGGTTTTCCATTTCCAACCGTTTTCCTCCGGCATCACAGATATCGATAAGCATGTCGGGATGGCGTTTCCGCAATTCGTCGAGGTACTTTAGGTATCCGACAACATGTTTGATCTCGGCAATTCCCTGCCGATCGGGATATTTTTGATCCTCTTCGTTCCAATAGGAAGAGGAAAAAACCGCAAAATCCTGACGATACAAATCAATCGTCTCACTCGTCAGCACACTATCCACATGGTTTGTCATCCAGGCAAGGGCTTCAGGATTTCCATAATTGAAAAAACGAGTCGATCCCGACCCCAGGGTCCATTCCGGATGATTGTTATAAATCCAGCTTCCTTCGGTTACCCTTTCCGGTTCAAACCACAGGATTGTTTTTTCGCCTTTGGAGTGGGCATGATCACTGATGGCTCGCAGTCCATTCGGATATCGTTTTTTGTCGGGCACCCAGGTTCCCAGAAAATCCTGCCAACTGCCGCCTTTATTAGGATACCAGCCGGCATCCATCCACCAATAATCGAGCTTGATTCCCTCTTCGAGAAAACGGTCGATGAATTCTATCTCGTCTTTGTCGGTCGCATGAAACATTTCGGCAAAATATGCCGAGCTGGCAGCTTCCAGGATCGGCTCGGGCAATTTACCTCCCGGCCGGGGAAGGTTGTAATCGAACATCCAGCGACGCCACATATTTTGAGCCTCATCATGAGACCCTTGCCAAAACATAAGCACCACCAGCGGAGTACGTATCTCTTCACCCGGATTCAGATACAACCTGGTTTTAATTTGTCCAACTTTAACGGTCATAGCAGTATTAACCGAACGATCGAAAGTGGACTGCCACTGCGCCGGCCAGCCTACCGCGCTGATTACTCCCTGCTTCCCGGAATTCCATTCGGCGTTGAAAAACGGCAGAGTTTCGGCAGTTGGGAAACCACCCCAGAATGCTCCGAATTTTTGAGGCGTCTGCGGATCTATTTTCACCCGGTTGGGCTTAAAATCTTTCGGTCCCGAATTTCCGCCTTCGTTATAATTTAGATAAAGATCATCGTGCCCGCCCAAATCGAACGGAACATTCAGGGCCTGCAAGTTTTCGATAATTCCGGTTCTTGATTTTCCCGTATTTTTAAGGTAAACGACCCATTCCACTGCCGGATAGTCGGCATACCGGACCATTTCACAACGCACTTCCAACCCGCTTACCGGATCAGTATAGATACGAACCTCCTGCTTACGGTCATTGCTCAATCCTTTAGATTGGAACTGCATTTTGCATTTTGCCAGAAATTTATCCGACGATATGCCTTCGTAAGTAAAACTAAACGGCAAGGCATCGCTTTGAGCAAATTCCTTATCAGTCCATTGCTGACAGGCGGCCATTTCTTCAGGAGACACATTGGAATGGGTCTCTGTATTTTTAGCCAATACACCTGAAGAAAAGTAAATCCAGATTGTCAGGAGAAAAAAAAGATCCTTTTTCATTTTTACATGATCAATACTTCACACTCGACACTGTAACTGGGCCGAACAATCCAGAAGGTTGCAATTTGCTGTCTGCACTATAAGGATTCACCGAGCACCAGGTTGGACGTTGGTTTTCAGGCAATTTAAAATCACCGATCAGACGGTTCATCCATGTATTAACCACCTCTATCTTTATTTCATTGTTGCCCTTTTTGATTGCTTTTGAAATATTGACCTGATACGGAGGAGTCCATACTCCACCAACGTAAACCCCGTTAATCCAAACTTTAGCCATTGCAGTCAGATTTCCCAGGTCAACAATTACCTGATCCTTACCCGGCAATTTGCTCAGGTTAAATTGCCCGTTATAGATTGCCGTACCCGAATAATATTTTATTCTGTCATCCGAAGAGGTAGTCCAGTCCTGCAAAGAGTTGAAAATTAAAGGTTTTTCAGGTCCTCTCTGAGTTGCGTCAAACTGAACTCTCCACGGGCCTTTCACATCCGTCAACACAACCGGAGTCGGATAATTGCCTTCGATACCATAGAGTTTGGATGCAACTGCTTTTTTGCGAAATACCACGAAAGTACTTTCATATGGAGCCAGTTTTAATGGAACAGCTGTCGCATTTTCCGTTTGTTCAAAAGCCGGAAGGATACGCACAGCGCCTGTGGTTGCAGTCCAAAGCTCCGGTTGCAAACCCTTTACTCTAAATTCAGGAGTAATCAATTTTGTTTCTTCTGACTGGTTGCTAACAAAATAAACTTCACCATCGTTCATTGTCCGGTGTCCAAAATGAATGCTGCGGTCTTCGGGCAGTTTGCAATCGGGTGCGCAGTGAATCAAATCGAAAGCTTCTTTCATGCTCACACCGTTCATAATCATCCCCTTGCCATAATTACGCGATTTTACCTTTACGCCATCAACGTCACCCCATAGTTCAGACGCCAGCGCCTGTACCTGTTGGTCGGCTGCTGGTTGGTTTTGCAGACTGGGCGAACGGCGTGGTGCCGGACCAAGGACTACCGCTCCATCGTTGACCAGTTGTTTGATTTTTTCCAGCAATTCGGGACGCATGGTTTCCAGTTTCGGCAAAACCAAAATCCTGTATTGTGTACCATGAGGCAAGGTTATCAAGCCTTTTTTAACCGTCATCTGTTTTTCAATGACTTCTGCATTCATATAATCGAACTGATAACCAACAGGAAGAGCCGGATCAGTGATTCCTGTCATTTTTGGGGTATCCTCGCCAATAAAATAAGCTGCATCGGCCACATTCAAGCCCTGTTGCAACATATAATTTGTTCGTTTCAGATAGTCGATAAAAACATCCAGTTGAGAAAACCATGTATTTTTTCTGTTGAACTCATTCCCGAAAGACGCATTTACGCCCGGCGTTTTTTCTTCATAAGGCTGACTGATATAAACATGCAAAAGAGTATTATTGATACCTTCGGCAAAGAAACGGTCACTGCGCTGTTTGAACATGGCAGGATAACGGCTGAAAGCGGGACCTCCGCAGGTATTCGATTCTGCCGAAATTTTTGTTTTCCCGTAAATATGACCACACGAAGTAGCTGCTCGGTTCTCAATATTACCCAGCTCGCCTTCGCTCCAGAATTCGCCGCCAATCTCATCCGACTGACCTCCGTACATCAAAAATTCGCTCGGGAACCCCCAATGTCCGTAACATTCGAGCCAGGTATGCAGGCCGTGCTTATGGCTGATGTCTCTCAATCCACCTACGTAATCGTAAGCAACCTTGTCGGCAACCATTCTACGCACGTCCCACAAAAAGCGGTCGGAGGCTTGTTCACTTTCCACCACAAAACCCCTGTAAACCGGTAGGAAAGGAACAGGATCGTATCCATAGCGATGTTTGAATTCAGCCAGAAAACCATCGGTGAAATTTTGTCCACCTGTCTCATAGCTATCTTCAACCACCACTTTGAAAGTTTTCCGGTCAGCCTCCGGAATTCGTTTTAGTATTTCGCCCAAATATCCGTAGAAATGTTTTTCCACGTGTTGCTTACTCATCTTGTCCACTTCATATCCGGTAGCCTCGGGCGATGCGGGTGCATTTTTGGTGCCGGTAGGTGTCATGCCGGTACGCATTATTACCCAATTGCCTGCGGGCACATTCCATGTCAATGTTCCGTCCGAAGCAAGGTTTGCTGTCAGGTCTACCACCTTTGAGGGATCAATCACTGTTGATTTATCATTGGGTTCCGGTTGTTTTGTCCACTGGTATTCGTTCCAGTAAGGCAACGGCACCTGATGCATTTTTGCCAATGTTTTTTCGGGGTAACGTTCCACCTTAGGAGCAGATGAAAGTTCTACTTCGGCTAATCCGTTACTACTATTTATTCCCTTCACAATTACACGGAAAGAAGTTGCTGTTACGGCTGGAAAAGAGACAACAATCGGAGCATACGGATCAAAACCCACGTTCAGTGCGTCGTTGTAACGGTTTATCTGAAATTCGGCAATCGTACGGTAGCTTCCATTGGCCTCTTTCACCTGCAAAACGGCAGGATTGTTAATCGGACTTGCAATTGGCGCAATAGAAAGACTACGGGCTGTAAATGGAGCTTTTGCCGTAATATCTAACGTAAAATCGCCTTCGGCCGGAAAATGGGAACCAGTCTTACGATCACGGTCAACAATGGTGGAAAGATCTGATACTTCCGGTAACGAATGTAATGTCGCAATACGGTTATCCAGCATCAGCTGTGCATCCTTAGGTTCGGGGTACGCAATCACTTTGACATCCTGAAAGAGAGCAATCGGTTTTTCGAGCTTTTGGCTGAATTTCTGAGGACCTTTCAAATGGAGTTCCGAAGCTGTCAGGTAACGCATGGCATTCTCGGGTTTTACCCACGGTCCACCGGATTGACTCCATCCCGGAGAATTGAAAATTCCGATCTCGATATTCAGATCGGTCGCCGTCTTCAGCGCTGCATGGAGGATATCCCACCATTCATCGCTAAAAATTTTCACCTTCCCATAAGGCACATCATCTTGCCCGATATAACCGATAAAGGCCCGGTTGATCCCCGCTTTTTTCATTGCCTGAAGATCTTTGACTACCCCTTCTCTGGAAATATTATCTGAAATCCAATACCAGTAAACGCTGGTTTTCATCGAATCGGCAGGCACCTTAAAACCTTGTTCAAATCCTCCGGCAGCAACAGTCGAACTACTCATCGGCCATCCCATCAATAGTAGCAAAAGTGTCAATCCGGCTGTCAGCAATGCATTTTTCTTCATTTTGTATCGATTTAATAAATTGTATATTATCAGAATTGAAACTGCTCTTACGTTCGAATGCTGAAGCTAAAGTCTAAGTAAAATTTGAACTTAACAAAAGAGCGAAAAGTCCATTTATTCGTACATTAAATAACAGCTTATTTTTCAGAATAAATAAAATTGAAACGACCGCCCGGAGCAGTATCTCCATTAACGTAAAAGTCCATGATATTGCCGTTTTCCTGCATGTTATCATTCCATTTGAACTCAAAGTTGAGTGATTTGCCTACAACATTCAGCACGCTTCTCGGAATGGCAATTTCAAGTTTGTTGCCGTTGACAGCAAATTTTGCTTCTGCTGTAGTTGCCCATTCCCAACGATTGCCTACATTCTTTTCAATAAACACTTTATTCCCTTTTGGGCTAACACGATTGATAATAAAATCATAGCCATTCCAACCAGTCGATTTATCACGGTCTGCATCGATAAACAACATCATCCAGTTTCGGTCGGTTTTCGGAGTCAAGGCATCGGCGGTTTCTACGTAGAAGTAAACATTCTCGTCATCACGGGCAACCTTAGCTCCTTCTATATCATTACGTCCTGTATTGTTGCGATAATACTGGTCGTAGCGTCCGCGATGATCCCTATGCATCGTATTACCTTTATAATGGGCAAAATAGGGTAAAACATCGTTCCAGTCATTGGTTTTCCCGATTTTGATGGTTTTGGGAGACGATATTTTTTGAGGAGGTGTCATCCCCTTGAATTTCCGCACCTGATCGACCAATTGCATGTAATATACGTCGCCCTTATCGCCCCAGCCTTTGTTAGGTTCTATATCGCGACTATGCTCCCAGTCAAACTGATCGACAAATGAGAAAGGCTTTCCTGTCCATCCATGTATAGGCAACCATTGTCCTGCAGTATATTCATTCCAGCCTGTTACGAAAACCAATTCCGGGTCAAGCTCAAAAGCGCGATCCCATTGTTCCATAAAATTCCAGCCATAGAGATAACCCTCAACTCTCGGGTCAAAGCCATTGCGTTGGCTGAAGCTACGACCATACGATCCCGGCAGATTAAACGCGCTGCAATGTCCTTTGGTCTCCGGACTGGCATTCTGCGCAATGCCTACCGTTACCTGCTCGTACTTGCCGTTCGGTTGTTTCACATAGCCATGTTGAGGATAATTTTCAAGCCAACCCCACTGATCGTTACGCGAAGGACCGTCCACGTAATCAGGTTGTCCCGGACGGAATGTAAAAAAAGCAGCGATTTCTTTGTCTTCGGGAGAATCCGTCAGGTTATCGGGATAGCCCATGATGCAGGGTTTTCCTTTCCAGTAAAACCAGAGATTTTTGTAGCGCCCCGGTTTGTAAACATCGCGGTACAACTGACGCAGGGAGGTAAGGCCGTGAGGAACCGGTCCGAAAGGAAGCATATAGGCAATATGAGGAACATTCACGCCATCCTTCTGTGCCTGATCCCAGGTTTTCAGCAAAGCTTCATACGACTCTTTCCAGGTGAGATCGCCATTGGTGCAGTCGAAGAAAACGGCATCGACACCGGCGTCGGCAAGCATTTCAGCATGTTTGCGCAATACCCAGGGATCGGTTGTCTTATAGTAGCCCAGCAAAGGTTGTTCCCAAAAGAAAAAACCGGGTTGTTTGTTTCCCCATGCCGGGTGATGGTAATCCTTCATGGCTTCGGGATATTTGCGTACAATTTCGGTGATATTCTTCACCTGATAGGTCGTATCATCGTCTCCCTGATGCCATGTCCAATAGAAAATTGCCACGAATTTATCTTTCTTCTTATCTCCGGCATCACGGTACTCTCTCACTTTCCGACCCAGTGCGTCGGTTGCAGCCCATTGGTCACTGACTGTCTGTTGAGCCAATAGTTGTCCCGCAAATAAAAAAAGAAACAATATTGCTGCATTTAAGGCTAACTTTTTCGTATTCATGTTTTTCGTATCTGTTATGGTATAATTAATGGTGATCCTGACTGAAGAGAAGTTGCTTCTTATATGCCCCGCTACAAACCTTTGCATCCATCAGATGATAAACCGGGGTAAGCTGGATACCGGTTCCTTCAATTTGAAAGCCACCATTGTCCATTCTGACTACTTTAGCTGACCGTGGAACTTCAATTTCTGCATCTCCTTCATAACCCAGCAACAACGGGCCATAGAAAAGGCGACTCTTACCAGTTGGTGTGTGCGTCACATTCGCTACAGTTTCAACGCCCGACTTCATTGTAAATGAATATTCAATTTTATCGCCGGCTTTACATTTCGCAGATACGATGACAAACTGATTTTTCACCTCAAACTTCACAGGTTGCCCGTTAACAGTGACCACGGGTTGTTTTATCCAAGAGGGGGCAAACAACTTTAGTGTCATCGTTCCCGGTTTCTGCATTTTATCAATTGTCAGAACAACTTTATTTCCGAATGGATATTCCGTTTTCTGACTAATGGTTACCGAAGAATCTTTCTGGTTTACATCCACACTTCCAGTGTAAAATGAAGGAACAACCAGCGTATCTTTATTCTGAAACCAGCTATACTCCACTGCACGAGCCAGACCTTCACCTCCACGCATGGTGCAACACCAGAAGGCCTCATCCGCTTTCACCGAAACAGCATTATCTACCGGACCGGGACAATTGTCGCATCCGAAGCCGCCATTTGCACGTTGTGTATGCCCTATTGCGTTGTAATAGATCAGGTGGGCATCTTCCATGTATTTGGGCGATTGCGTATGTTGCCATAGCTGTACGGCCAACAGGTAAGAATCGACAATAGCGCAAGGTTCGGTCCACTCGGGACGTTCAAACCAGTTGAAATTTTCATAATTTTCAGTCATTGCCAACTCTCTGTATAATTTGTAGCGTTTCTCAACTTCGGGCAGCAAATCCTTTCTTCCGGTAATCTCCGCATACCTCAAAACAGCACGCAAACCGGTCAGTGTGGCATGAGTCTGGGCCTTCATGCCAACCAGATCCATTTCGAGAAAACGGGCGATCATTTCATCAACCAACGATTTCAATCGTGCTGAAGGAAAAAGTCCATAGGCCTGCACCACCCCATCCATAAAAATAAAATCGCACCCCACATCAGTAGAGAGTTTCCATCCTTTTACCACATTGGCCGCTGAACCCGACATACCTCCTGTTCCGGCAACCCTCTCCGCAGGGTTAATCGGATATTCTTTATGATGTCCGGCTGTTGTCAATACCAGATTGTTGATAATTTCTATGATATATGTCTTTACTTTCGGGTCTTTCTTCCAGAGGTAATACTCGCACAGTCCGCGCAACAACCAGCCATGCCCCGAAAGCTGTTGCTCATCGATTGTTTCTCCCTGAACAGCGCCCAGATAACCTTTTTTATTCAACTTTTCGGGGAATATCCGAATCATCTCATCCAGATATTTGGGTGTGCGGTGAGTTGCTCTGGCCTCCATCACCAGCCCCAGAATGGTGCGGCCTTCCTTATCGCCCGGCCAGTCGGCAGAAGAAGGATGATGTTTTGCCGGAAATACATTTTCGGGGTAATAGATGTCAGTTTCCAAACGATCAAAATTCTTCGTTGCCCGTTGATACAACTCTCCGCTAACTTTTACCCGTTCAAATCCCACCGGTTTAAGTTGTTCCGGATTTTTCCCGGAAACAAACATAGTCAGCACCGAGCACAGAAATGCACACAAAAATTTATAATTCAGCATCTTATTCAACAATCTCATCTTTTATTTCTTATCGTTTTAGGTAATTGCTTATTACTATCAATTATTCTGAAATCAAATACGTCTTTCAGTCTGTTCGAATTATCTGACCGCCATGTTCATTTTCACCATACGTTTTCATGCTTAGCTCAAATCGCTTTCCCAATCCTGCTATACTACTATAAACAAAGAAATTACATCTTTTAAAAACGCTATATTCACAAGGATTACAAACTGGTTTTATTCTGAAAAATTTGAAATGAAATTTCAGAATCACCATGTTTATTTTTTAATTTACAGCGAATTATCTTAATACAAACGAGAGGGAAATATCATTAATGAACAAAAACAATTATCTTGATTATAAAAAAAATCATACAAAATTAAAAATATGACAGTGAAAGCACCTAAAGAAAATGACACTTTACATTTAGATTTTGACACAAGCAAAACTTACAAGATAAAAACATTAAATACATAATTACCAGCCAATTAAAACCAAAAACACATAATAAACCGAACAACATCAACATTCCGCATGATAAATTCACTAAAGATTGTATGAACTGCACCCTGAAAACAGAGGAGCTGAACTAAAAAAGGGAGAGATAATACCAATAATGCATTATCTCTCCCTTCCGGTATATCAGGAATCTCTGTCCTCAGTAAAGAGCACTGTGGATATCAAAATTCTGAATCTATTTTATCACGATTTCATAGTCTCCGGCATTCAATTTCGTTTGATAATGACCGGCACAGCTTTCTACGTTTTGTTGCCCAACAATTTTTGAAGCTAAACGCACAGTAACCTCTGCATTTTTACTTGCTTCTGCCTGAAAAGATGCGATTGTACCTTTGGGAACAGAAACGTTGTAAACAATCTCTCCGGTAGTTTTTCTTTCCCAATCGGATCTGATAACTCCAAATGGAGTTTTATAGGAAGTCTTTACAAAATTCAACCCTACGGGAGCATGAGGCTTCAGATAAAATTGCTGAAAACCGGGATGTTTTTCGTCGGGAGATATACCTCCCAACCAACGGTAGAACCATTCGGAGACACTCCCGAACATCGGGTGACAATTGGAATAAGTATTGTCGCTTTCTCGCCAGGCCTCCCAAAGAGTGGTAGCTCCACGATTCACCATATAACCCCAACCCGGAAATGCAGGACTGTTGACAATATCGAAAACCTGTTGAGTCATTCCCGCCTGCGACAACACATTCAAAATGTATTTCGTACCGAATATACCGGTAGTAAAATGGCCGTTTTCGCTTCTCTTTACCACTGCAATAAGAGAATCAGCCACTGCCTTCTTGACGTTTTCTGCTATCGCGCCGGAGTACAACAATGCGGAATACAAGGTTTGTTTATTTACCTTTTCAACATCCGCACCCGGTTTTTTCCAGTATGTCTCCTGGAGTTTCGCCCTGAGTTTGGCTTCCAGTTTTGAGAAACGTTTTTCATTGGCTTTATCATGCATCAACGCCGCAAAGCGTTTCATCACTCCGGCCGCCTGCAAATAGTGGCAGGTTCCGGTAATCTGGACCGGCACCGGAATCATCGACTCGTGATCGCCGAGCCCGTTATCAACAATTAATCCGGGGTGCAAGCGGGCCACCTTATCCATCCATTTCAGATCGCGCGCATACATTTCGCAAACAATCTCGGTGTCGTTGTAATATTCGTACAGTTTATCCTGCATGAAAAGGAATGCCGATTCCCAGCTTATTCCGCAATATGCCAATCCGATAAAAGGAGCAGTATCTACGAAAATCGAATCGTTCATAGCATCAACCCAATCGTGAACTGCTTTTTTATAGAAATCATGCATTCCAAAATTGTAGATGTACGAGTCGGCAACAGCATTGATGTCGCCTCCGTAGCCGAAGCGTTCGCGTGCCGGACAATCGGATTCCACGCTTACCAGATTCGATTTGAAAGTGCGGGTACTGATTTTTTGGATGGCATTCAATATGGGAGAAGAACATTCGAAATGATTGCTCTCTTCCACAGCCGAATTCAGAGCCAGACCTTCAATATCGGATAATTGGGGTTGATACCCCAACCCTTTGATTTCCATGTAACGGAAGGTATGAAAGGTAAATCGGGGCGAATACCAAACCACGGTATCCTTGCCAAACACATACGAATCTGTTTGCAAAGCAAAGTCAGGCGCTCCGGGGCCTCCAATGCCGGCACCTTTTATCTGTCCGCAGGCAGTGGTCATCGGGTTCAGACTTCCATTCTCGTAAATCCGTTCACCAAAACAAAAAGTAACCGTATCTCCGGGATGTCCTTTCAGTCTGATTTTGTACGTTCCGGCAAAATTGGTACCCATGTCGGCCAAATAAATCCCCTTGGCCGTACTCTCAATTTTTGCGGGAGTAAACCGGTCGGTCACCTTTACCGGAGCAAAGAAGCGGGACTGTAGTTTTCCACCGGGGCCATCCACCACACAAGCTTTAGCCCAGCTTGCATCGTTAAGACCGGGAGCATTCCAACCTGCAATTTCCTGACGGGCATCGTACCATTCGCCTAAATAGACACTGTTTTTGAGAAGGGGTCCTTCTGTAAACCGCCATGAATTATCGGTAACAATTTCTGCGGTCTTCCCGTTTTTATATTCAACCACCAAACGGGCGATAAATGCCGGAATGCCCGTCGGTAAAGACTTGCGGATATTGAGGTTTCCCCACATCCGCAAAGGCAATGGATTGTAAAACCCGTTTCCAAGTGAAACACCCAGACAATTATTCCCCGATTTGAGCTTTTCCGTCAGGTCGTATTGCGAATAATAGACCCGCTTGCTGTAATTTGTCCATGCCGGATCGAGATAAATATCCCCGATACGCTCTCCGTTCAGAGTAGCGGCATAGTAGCCGGCGGCTGTGATATACAGTGTCGCTTTACGGATGGTTGAATGATCGAGTGCAAACACCTTGCGAAACAAAGGAGACGGATGATTGGCATACATAGCCGCCTCATCGGTAAGCACCGGAGAGCAATTACTGATCCATTTTGCCTGAGCCGGAAGAGCAGATGCCGGGTTCTTTTCTTTGCCAGAGACGCCGAAACATCCGGCAATCATCAGCAACAGCAACAGAATTCTATTTCCTCTATTCATCTTTCTGTAGGTTAGTATATTATTAAACATGTCTGGCAGTGTCATTCATCAAGCGGTTTTACATTGATTGACCCATCTTTATTCCATATCAAATTTCGAAATTCCATAAAATGCAATCCGTTTTTCTGATGGGAGATTAAAGATATTTTCCACTGTTTCCCGTCCTTTAGAATCTCGGTTGCTGACACTCCACTCATAATGGTCATTTTATCTTCCGGAGCTTCCTTCCATCCTTTCACTGGATTTTTACTGGTCAGATAAACAATCCCGTGACGATAGTTTGTATACACCAGATAATAGGTTCCTTTGCGCTTCACCACAAACGGCGACTCTGGCGGGATATCCAAACTATGTTCCAATCGAATAAAGCCTTCGTCTTTCCAGTTGAGCAAATCAGTAGAACCGGAGATTCCGATGCATTGTTCCTGCTTCTGTGTTTCCGGGTTCATCCTCATTGATGTATAGTAGCAATAATAATTACGTCCATCTTTCAGGATCATCGGATCCCGGCAATCGGACCATTTATTCTGATCATACACTCCCTGAGCCCAAGACCCTGATATAATGACCGGATTTTTTTCATCACGGGTCCAGTTATACAGGTCTTTCGAAGTCGCCAAACATATCGACTGGCAAACATTGAAATTCACACCTGCATAAAACATATAATAAACGCCTTTGCGCTTAATAATATGCGGAGCCCAGACCTGAAAAACATCCGGGCCTGTTTTCGGGCATTGCAAAACCGGCTTTTCTATCGTCCAGTTCTTTAAGTCTTTACTAACGGCATGACCAAAATTAAACAACTGATAAGCCGGCCAATCAGTAGCGGCAATTCCACGAATATAGAAAACATGATATTTTCCATCCTTTTTTATAAACGTATGATCGGTAGTATACCCTCCGGGCTCAGCAAATTTCCCTTCAAACGGATCGTTTCCTTCTTTCAGCGTTTTCAAAAACCCTTTTGCCTGAGCAACCATCGCTTCCGCAGACTCATAAGTTCCCCAATCAAATTCACTTTTAATTAGGGATTTCAGGGTACCACAAGTTTTCTGCTCAGCCCGATTCAGCAGTTCTTCTATAATCCACGCTGCCTTCATCTGATTTTCGATTGTCAGATGCTCCAATCTGATAGAGCGTGCTTCCGACAAATCGTTTCGCAATGAAGCAATCTCCTTTATCAGGAAAATATCGGATGCAGATAATGTCTTTGCCTCTTGCGCCCCGGCTGGAGACATAAAGATCACCTGTATCAGCACAGAAATCAATACTCCGACAGCTTTTATTTTCTTCATGATATTTGAACTCGTATTTTGATTTGCATTTCAAATTAAACTAACTGCACACGGCTATTGTTACAAGTTAATCGTTAGTGTTTTCCCGTCCGAAACGGGTTTCACTATCGTTTTTGTTTTTGATATTACTTTGACCTGCAAACCCGAATGTTTACGAACTACTTCAATATCAAATTCGTTTCCAAAGGCATTGATTTTCCGCAACGCCATTTTGTTCCAGCTTTTCGGCAAACGGGGCGACAGTTCAAACGACTTCAGACCTGTGGGACGAATGCCAAATAATCCTTCGGTGAAGATTCTGCAATACAATCCGCTTTCGGCAGAAAGATGGCGCTGTCCTCCTTCAGGATAGGCCTCCACCGGATAGGGCACATGCTCCCCCAACAACCGACGTTGCGAATAATATTGAAGATATTTAACGGCTTTGTCGGTCTCACCGGCCTGAAGCACTCCTCTGAGTGCATACAGAGTTGATCGATCCCAAAACGTTTTATCGCCAGCCAGAGTTGCCAACCCGTCTTCGGTCCACAAACGCGGAGAAAACAGGGCGTTGATGGTTCCTTGTGCACGGTCGTAAATGCCTACCGTCAGCGGCATGCAAATCCAGGAACGCAACACCTCATTACCGTCGTAGTAGCGATAAGTGGGGAAACCATCCACGGTACGACCAAAAAAGGATTCTATATTACGGCGCAACGTTTGTGCTTCTTCGCGATACAACTGCATTTGCGCATCACTCTTACCCAGATCTTTTCCCAATTTTGCAGTCGATATTAGCGCATCGTAATACAAACTGGAGGTACACAAATTGGCTTTCCCTGCCGGGAAACGACCTTCAAGTTCGTCAGCATCAGAAGTAACAACCCCTTCGTTATTCAGCTTTCGTTTATTGTATTCAAGGCACCATTCTATCAGCGGCCACAGTTTTTGAGCACTCTCTTTATTTCCCAATGCCAATGCAAAGCGTGATGCTCCGTAAGCAATCATAGCCGCATCACCCCGATCGCCGGCACCATTCCAGATGTCGGTTCCTTCGGCAATAATCGAACTTGGAATCGGTTTGTATTCGTCGTTCATAAAACGGGCAAAATGGAGATAAGCGTTAAGAGTAGCCTCATTTCCTTTCGCATATCCCAGGTAAGGAAAGAACGGACCGACATATTCGGCCTGATCGTTTGCCCAGATAGCGGCATAATAAGCCACTCCGCCCGGACTGTGCATATATCCACCTTTGGTTTTAAAGATGCTTTCCGAAGCCCGGATCTTGGCAAACTGGAAAGCCCGGTTCAGCACATTATCCGGAGTTTCAAGCACCAAGTTATTGCTCCACATTTCCACAAGAATCTTCCGCCTGTTTTTTTCTACTGCAACAGCCATTTTGGAATAGCTGCCACCAAGAGGTTGAGCTGCAATACGCAAATTCCATGTCAGGGTTTGACCCGGATTCAACCAGTAAAAGCCTCCACCTTCAAGCTCGGCAATGATTTGATAACTACCTCTCACTCCCCGTTCGGGATCTGTGGTTGCAATCACTCTGGAATGAGGAATCTCAACCGATATTCGTTCCGACGATTTATTGGTCAGCGAATACTCTTCGTAACAAGCCGGATGTTCAGGCGAGGGAAAGATAGTACGCAGCAATTCCGCCTGAGACGATTTGCTCCTTACCTGCATCAAACCGTGAAGCGAGATTTCCGTTGTCTCCAGTTTCTCCAACGATTGCCCGTTAACCTTGATGGTTGACAGACAATCGTCATTTACCGAATGAATCAGACTTCCATAAGTATTGTTGGGAATAGTGCGAAGCATCGGCCACACCAGCTGTCGTTCCAAATGAAAAGAACGATCGGCTCCGACCGAATATCTCAAAATCACCGAAATGCTGTCGCCACTCATTTCAATATGGTCGGAATGTGGCAAACCTTCACCGATTTGCCAGGAGATTTGACCTCCTGGCATCAGCTTCCAACGGTTTTCAGCTAACAAAGAACCTAAAACAAACAGACTAATAAACAACAAAACAGAGAACCGTGGATTTTTCATTTCGGCAACAATAAAACAAGTCTTCCAATCATTTATCGTCTTTTTAATTCATCGAATGTAATAACCAATAAACGTCCGACAGGTTTGCCATCACGATAGGTAATTGCCCAAATTTCAGACGATCCCTTAGGAGTCTTAATCGGTTGTCCATCATATTTTGCGGAAAATTTATCAGGAAAAGTACAATCGAACGTGTAGTAAATATCCAGTCCTTTAATTTCAGGAGTGAACACAATCCGGGAATCGCCATCAGCCGATTTTACCATTGCAATTTCAGGATCGTAGATACTGGTTGCATAGTTTACCTCTGCCTGATCAAAACGCGGGAACTGTGCTTCCATACGAGGAACGAACTCGTCCCAGCTGCGATTCTTTTTAGGCGACCACAAGATTTCTGACAAAACCAGCGCACGGGGCCAGGTCATATACTCCACTCTTCTGAAGTTAGGGATAAATTCACACCACACATTGCCCTGTCCTCCCAAAATATAACTTGAATCTACGCCCTGAGGAACCGGTTCAAACTCGTAAATCCGTTTTGCACGTAAAAAACCGAAAGAGTTCCGTTCTATATTTTTTTCGCCTTGCAGATAATCAAGATAGCAAAACGAAGTAGGCGACATTACAGCATGGTGACCGGCTTTGGCAGCAGCAATAGCGCCATCAAGTCCGCGCCACGACATCACGGTAGCATCGGGAGCAATTCCACCTTCCAAAATTTCGTCCCAACCGATGAGTTTTTTACCTTTGGATGCCAAAATCTTACCTATTCTTTGGGTGAAATAACTTTGCAATTGAGCTAAATCCTTGAGATTTTCGTCTTTCATCCGTTGCTGACATTTCGGACAATTTTTCCAAAATTCACGATTGGCTTCATCACCTCCGATATGAATATATTCCCCGGGAAACAAAGAGGCCAACTCTCCAAAAATAACATCCAACATTTTGAAGTTATTCTCGTTACCCACACATAATACGTTCTCTCCGATTCCATTATTGGTACCTGCCGATACTTTCACTTGTTTACCGGCACACGACATTTCGGGATAAGCGGCAATTGCAGCACAACTATGAGCAGGAACATCTACTTCCGGAACAATGGTTACAAAGCGATCTGCGGCATATTTCACAATTTCGCGAATGTCATCCTGGGTATAGAATCCTCCGTAAGTTGCAGCTTCACCAGACTGTTCGGGCTCGAACGAACCGTAACGACCGGTACGGGAGACACTCCAAGCGCCGACACTGGTCAACTTCGGGAAAGACTTGATTTCGACACGCCATCCGTTATCGTCTGTCAGGTGCCAGTGAAATACATTGTACTTGTATTTGACCATTTGGTCGATAAAGCGTTTCACTTCATCTTTGCTAAAGAAATGACGGCTGACATCCAGCATCAGCCCGCGCCATTTGAAACGCGGATAATCGGAAACATTGGCACAAGCGATAGCCACCGATCCCTTTGCCTTAGCCGGAGGAATGAGTTGTAACAATGTTTGTGCTCCGTAAAACAGTCCGGCAGGTTTGTTGGCCGAAATAGTAATGCCTTGTGTAGTCACCGTCAAAGAATAACCCTCGTTTGCCAGACGGCTACTTGCCTGATTGTTCAATTTGAATGCAATGGCCTGTGTTGTCTTGCCAGCAACCACCTCCAATTTTTGACCGGTTAACGAGGCCAGTTGTGCCGCAAACAAATCAGCCACTTCCCGGATATCCTTATTGCCTGCAGGTACGACAATCTTTGTTTTTGCCGTCAACTGAAATGCTCCTGCAAGACTTTTGGCTTCCACCGGTTGTGGAACTAAATTTTTCACGTTTTGCCCTGCTACGGGCACTTCCACGCCTGCTAAAATCAGGCACAAACACGCCACCAATCTAACGAATCGATTCATAATTAAGGTTTTAATTTTTATTTCTACTTGAATTGTAATTTTATAATTGAAGCTCTCATCATTTAATGCGCATTAATCAGGCGAAGCAACATAACACCATGGCTCGGGACATTTACACTTAGCTGATCGTGATGCAAACCCAAATCTTTCTGACGCCAAACGTCGCGAACCCGATAATTTCCCTCAATATTCAAAGTGGTCCATGATAGCACAGCACTTTTCTTAGGTTGATCCGAGAGATTAAAAAGCCCCACGGCTAAGCTACCGTCTGCTAAAGTTTTAGCAAATATTTGCACCTGATCTTTATCACTAATCCGTTGAGCTTGTTTTCCCGATTCATCCTGATTGATGGCAATCACTTCCGAATTACAAAGCAGGTTTTTCGTAAAATCGTCCATCTGCTGTAAATCACATCCGATGAGCAAAGGAGCGGACAATAAGCTCCACAAGCTAATATGGGTATATTGTTCATCTGGAGTCAACCGGTTGGGACGCACTTCTCCCCAACCCAATTTACCGACCACCAGCATGTCCGGATCATTCCAGTTGCCAGGTTTTGCATACGGATATTTATCTGCCTGAGAAAATCCTATTCCCGACATACTTTCCCAGGTATCGGTAATATCGCCGGTAGTGCGCCAAAGATTGCCATTGGTTTCGCCGCCCCATTTCCATACATCGCCCATTCCGTACTGACACAGGCTATAGACAATGTCGCGAGGCTGACGTTTCAGAATATCGCCCATCAAATTGTACGGTTCCTTCAACTCTGCAAGGGTGGCGTTCGGTTTTATGTAAGTATAGCCGCACCAGTCATATTTTATGTAATCAAAGCCCCATTTCGACCATGTTGCAGCATCTTGTTCTTCATGCTGATAACTTCCCAAGAAACCACCGCAGGTAGTCGGACCGGGACTGGAATACAGCCCCATTTTCAATCCTTTGCTGTGTACATATTCCGTCAACGCTTTCATATCAGGGAATTTTTCATTGGCCTCAATTTCACCCTTGGCATTCCGTTTTGGAGCCTCCCAGCCGTCGTCGATGTTGATATAACTCCAGCCATAATCAGCCAGGCCATCATTGATAAAGGCATCTGCGGATGCACGTACTTTGCGGTCATCAACGGTGAGACCCCAGCAATTCCAGCTATTCCAACCCATCGGAGGTGTAAGTGCAAGTTGTTGGCCGACTACAATTTTCAACTTCTTAACAGCCGATCCGGCGCTATTCTGAGCATTTAACGTTACCACATATTCTCCTGCTTTGGCTATCGAACCTGAAATAACACCCTGAACAGCATCAAAAGTCAATCCATCAGGCAACCCGGCAACCGAGAAAGTCATCGGACGAACACCTGTAACCGGCATGCGGTAGATCACCGGCGAACCGGGACGCACGGCATATACGCCAGCTCCATTAATCGAAGGTTTTTTCGGTGCTTTCGGTGTCAGAATATAAGGGACTCCGTCATAAGCTTCCATGGTTTTTCCGGACTCTTGTTCCGTGAACTTATACATAATGCCATAAGAAACGCCTTCGGGTATTGTTGCCTGAAAACGATAGTTACACGGTTGTTTCTTTGTTATTCGCACAACCTTTGTTTGCATTTTCGACAGTTCGCCGGTTTCGTTATTTTTCAACGTCACTTCCAGTTTACCTGTTGCAACCATATCAGCGGATGTTTTGATAACAATCAGTTTATTCACTTTGGTGCGGTTAGAAACCGTAACCGGATGATTGAGATTATCGAACGAAATAAATTCCATTGTAGATGCCTGTCGTATCAGAGGCTGACCCTCAAACATTCCGCCGGGGCCGGAATTATCGAGTACCTTGACCGCAATTATATTTTCTTTATCCCAACGAATAGCCGGATTAGAACAAGATATATAATACACCCTATCTTCATCCCAACGCGAGGTACTTCCGATCAACTGTCCATTCACAAAAGTTGAATCAAGGTCGTCGATTTTGCCCATACAAAATGCAAGTCCAACTTTGTTCTTCAAAGCCGATGGAATAACCACCTTTGCCCGATACCAGGCATAACCGTCATAATCGGCATAGCCTACTTTTTCCCAATTGGCAGGCACTGTAATGTTTGCCCATCCAGAATCATCAAATGCAGGAGCTGCCCATCTATCGTTAGAGCCCTTTTGGAATTTCCAATTCTTAATCTCCACCGTCTTATTTCCGGCTACCTGCAAAGAACCCGCAAAAAGGATCTGACAAGTAAACAGTAACATTAAAAACGAGAACTGTCTCATATATTAAATTTTAGGTTAGTTTATTTTTAAGGCTATTAAAAAAGCCTGTTCTATTTTTGCGCATTAAATTTCCATTTTCCGGGAGCAACCTCTACCTGACTTTTGTCGGCAGAGAAAGAGATTAATTTTGTAGCGGTACCACTAACCGCGGAGCCGGTTTTCCAAATCGTTTTCCCATTATGATTGATTGTTACAATTTTTCCGACCGGAACTTTTACAACAGCCTTAGTATGCCCGGGTACGGTAAGAGTTAATTCAAAATTGGCATCCTGACTTTTAAACGCTGTTTCAATAGTTCCTTTTACGCTGGTTATCCGTGCCGAAGCAGATGTCAGTCCACCCGGTTGCGGAGCAACTCTAAATTTGGTGTAACCCGGTTCAACAGGTGAAACACCACACACATATTGTGACAGTAAGGTCAAACCTCCGCCACTCCACGCATGGTTCGTGGTTCCACCCAGAAATCCATCGGTACCTTCCCCCCATACTTCCCAGAGAGTAGAATGTTCCGGGTCATTTACCATCGGGGCAAAACGTTTCTTTAAGCGTTCCAGTGCATACTGGTCTTTATTCATCATAAATAAAGCCTCAATCACATATTTTTCCATATAAGGACTTGCATGCACTTCAGCCACTAACTGCTTGTACAATGCCGGATATTTCGATTCGTCAGCCAAGCCCGAAACTACTGCCAATGCCTGAACGCGATCGTCGGTTTTTCCTGTGTAAGATGGAAAACGGTAGGCTTCGCCTGTCCAGAATAATTTATTAAAAGCCGCTTTGAACTTGTCCATTTGCTGTTGCAAATTTGCGGCATCCGCATCTTTATGAAGTACCTGAGCCATATTACGGGCACCTTTAAGTGCAATGTAATACCAGGCATTATGAATCAAATCCATATCTTTTTGCTCGCCCCAATCGCCCCAGTACCAACCTCCCTGACGGGTTACAATAGAACCGTCGGCATTGAGTTTCCAAACGCCGAGATAACGCATTACACCGTCATACACCTTGGATATAGTCTGCAAATCGCCGGTTTGCACATAGTAATTCCAGAAACCAAAATAACCGACCGAAGCCAACATCTGGTCTGGAAGCTCTTTGTCCCAGTTACCGGCCGGAACCGGAGCAAACAGGGTACTATCCGGTTTCTGCCAGTTGATCAGTTCCAGTATACCTTTTCTTTGCAACGCATGACTCTTGCAGTCAAACGCATAAAAGGCCTCGCCACTTTCGTTCACTTCATCTCCCCACCACTGAGCACGTTCACGGTCCGGGCAGTCCATGTAATTGTCGCGCATGGTAACATACAGCGTACGACGGGATTTGTCCCACAATTTGTTATAAAAATCGTCAGAACAATTGAAGCTACCTGAGAATTCCGTATCAAAACCGGTTTCCCGGTATTTCAGCGCGATTATTTTCACCCCTTTAGGGATGGTATAAATCACTTTCTCACCATTCATCCAACCGTAATTTTCATACGACTGAACGCCCTTTTTAGTGATGTAACGTGCTTGCACATTAGGTTCGCCACCGCCTTCAAAATGATCGGTACGAATATCGATGGTTTGTCCGTCAGCAGCCTCAACCTGCAACCAGGGGGTAACCTGAAGATTGGAAGGAAGCTTACAGACGATCGGTTCTCCGTTGCTGACAGCAGGAATCTGGTTTTTATTGACGTAATCCTTCAATCCATAATTTTCCCATTGAGGAATTGAACGCAACACTAAATGATTCCATGGTTTACAAGGCGGAGTCCCCATTTCTTCGGCTGACTTCCACGACGAATCATTATATTTTTCGAGCATCCATCCCTCTATATTTTTTCGGGCATCGAAACAAAGACTTGGTTCGGGAACACGCATATTAGGCTGTACACCTTCAAATGGCAAATAGGCCGGATGAATAGCAGCTTTCCAGCTTTTACCAGAATTCAGAGAAATGCCGGAAGCTTTACAATCGAAAACCAAGCCTGCTTTTCCACTGCTTTTGTGAGAAAAACCCTCTCTGCCGAAATACCATACCAGCACCGCGATGGTATTATGCCCTTTTTTCAAATACGGAGCCAGGTTGACTTCGTCATAATAAGTATCTTCAGGTGAAGGTCCCCGTTTCAGCGCGCCTTCAAAAATTACCATTTTACCATTGATCCAGAGCCAATATTTACTATCGACAGCGATTGAGGCTATCAATTTGTTCGGCACATTTTGAAAATTCACTTGTTTTCTGAAACACATCCATGTATTCGTCTCATTTTTTACTCCTTGTGCTGTAATCCATTGAGCAGTCCAGTTTTTCTCTGCATGCAACAAAGTAGTGCAGAACAAACAAATGAATGCCAGCAAACTTATTTTTAACAATCTCATCATCATATTGATTTATAGGTAAATGATTAATAAATTTCAAACAATTTTCCTTCCCCGGGAAGCAGATCGACATACAGTGTTTGCGATCGTTTATCATAACGGCTCTTTTTTGAATCTCCGGAAGCGTGGGCGACTTCTCTGATCTGCGTTCCTGTTTTCAGGTGAAATGGAAGGGAAACGGGGAACTGAACCGATTTATTGACAATCATCACAAATTGCTTGTGCACCGTTTTTTCCTTAAAATCAGCAAGAAGCAATTCTGCATTATGAGACTCCGGTTGCAACACATAATCCGAAGGCAGCGCGTCCATTCCTGCAGCAACCTCTTTTCCAACATGATAAACCGATAGAGCATCAAGATTTATCAACGTTTTACCCAGCTGTGAAATGCGTAGATTCAACTGCTGAAATGGAACGTACAAATCGGTCTTTTTGCCGCAGGAGTCGATAATAGCATTCGTAAATTTTTCTCCTCTGCCGGTAGGTGTCCAGTAGGTAAACCACACCAGATTTTTAATTCCGTAGGCCAAACACGAATAAACATTCAATCGCATATCAGCTTCGCTGGGTCGACGATAAGATCCCGGTATACCCACCGATTGAAGATAGCAAGAGGTAGGTACTCCGATTTTCAATCCGGCCTTACGGATAACATTCAGATTCTGATAATAGGTATTTCGCAAGGTTCCGTCAAGCAAAAACGGATAGCAGTCGAACGAGAGATATTTCAGATTTTCTTTCCCGCATTTTTCAATCCATTGGGTCACATAATTGTCGTAATCGGGTACCGCCCACGAAGGCAACAGATTGACATAGGGCACAGCTTGTCGGTCGAACGAGAGGATGGTCTGATATTTTTTTGCCGCTCCGTCCATTCCTTTCACATCCGGTTCATCAACCACATAATAACCCGACGTTGCCGGATACTTTCGGTAGCATTCCACCATCGCTTTGATATCATCAGCAGAGCCATTTACCCTCGGATCGGCCACAAACAGTTTCAAACCGTTTTTTCCGGCCAGTTCCAGCATTTTCCGGTTACGTTCTTCTGTATCGAGCTGCGAACCAAGCACATTTTGTATGTAGTTGATATGAGCATCTTTAATAATTTTATACTGAGCCTGATTGGTATGTTCCCATACCGGCGGCCAGAATATTCCTATGCGGAATTCATTCTCAAAGGCTTGCTTCTTTGTTGGGGCTTTTCCTTGACCAAGCGCTGTATGTCCGAAAAAGGCCAACACTGCAATAAAAAATAGTATTCTCATCGATGTTGCACTTATAATCATTTACCCATTCTGGATTTCAATTCATCAAACTTTATGGTCAACAAACGTCCGATGGGTTTTCCATTTCGGTAGGTTATCGCCCAGATATCAGTAGCTCCTTTCGGAGTCTTTATCGGTTGCCCGTCATATTTTGCCGAATGATGATCGGGGAAAGTAAAATCGAAAGTGTAATAGACATCCAGTCCTTTAATTTCAGGCGTAAAAACAATCCGGTAATCATCTTCGCCGGCTTTTATCATTGAAATATCCGGATCGTACATACTCGGAGCATAATTGACATCGGCCTTGTCAAATCTTTGAAATTGAGCTTCTACCCGTGGTACAAATTCGTCCCAGTCGCGGTTTGCTTTCGGCGACCAGAGCACTTCGGACAGAGCCAACGCACGCGGCCATACCATGTACTCAGCTCTGCGGTAATTGGGCACCATTTCGGTCCACAAGTTGGCTTGTCCGCCCAGCACGTATGCAGAATCGGACACTCCGGTCATCGGATCAAATTTGTAAGCCTCTTTCATTCGCATAAAACAACAGAACAGGATTCCGTATCGTTCAATGACATTCTCACCCTGAGTATGATCCAGATAGCAATATTGATTGGGAGTCATCACAACCGGGTGTCCGGCTTTGGCGGCTGCCGCACCTCCCTCGGTACCACGCCACGACATAACAGCCGCATTGGAGGCAAGTCCACCTTCAAGGATTTCATCCCATCCGATCAAACTCTTACCGTTGGATTCCAGTATTTTGCTCACCCTTTTAATAAAATAGCTTTGCAGCTCTTCTTCGTTTTTCAGGTTTTCTTGCTTCATCCTCTCCTGACATTTGGGGCATTTTTTCCAGAATGCCTTATCGGCCTCATCGCCCCCGATATGAATATATTTGCCCGGGAACAGAGATGCTACTTCCGAGAATATAGTTTCCAGTTTTTTAAATACATCGTCATTTCCGGCACAAAGCACCACATCGGCACCGGTCGGAAACCCTGCATTCACAGGATATTGAATCTGAGTACAAGACGATTCGGGATAGGAGGCAATAAACGCCAGACTATGTCCCGGCACATCAATTTCCGGCACTATGGTCACATACCGTTCCTGTGCATATTTCACAATGTCACGCACTTCGTCCTGAGTATAAAATCCGCCGTCGGTGCTTTGTTCTCCGTCAGCCGGAGGAGCAAAATAGCCGAAATTGCCGGTGCGGGCGACACGCCATGCTCCAACATTGGTCAGCAGAGGCAATCCTTTAATTTCGATACGCCACCCCTGATTGTCGGTCAGGTGCCAGTGAAACACGTTAAACTTGTATTTCGCCATCTGATCGATAAACCGCTTTACCTCTTCCTTTGTGAAAAAATGACGGCTAACATCGAGCATCAGCCCACGCCATCCAAATCGGGGATAATCGGTTATTTCAGTGCAAGCAAGCTGTATCGGAGCATTGGTTTTATCCGGAGAAATCATCTGCAACAGAGTTTGGGCTCCGTAAAAAAGTCCGGCAGGTTTGTTTGCCGAAATTGTAATCATCTTTGGCGTTACGGAAAGGAAATACCCCTCATTACCCAGACGGGAATTGAACTCGCCGTTTATTTTAAACTCAATGGATTGCTTCTGGTTTCTGCTGACAATTTCCGGTTTTTGTCCGATAACCGAGGCCAACTGCCCGGCAAACGATTGTGCAATCTCCTCTATCTCTATATTACCGGCAGGGACAATGACTTTTGACTTGGCTGTCAACTGGAAAGTTCCGGTAAGATTCTTCACTTCTACCGGCTTGGGAATCATGGGCGCCGCAGCTTGCCCGAAAGCTTGCTCGCAATTTCCAAGCATTACAAGCAAGCAAAACATCACTAAAAAGGTTGATTTAATCATAGTATAATAGGCTCAATTCTTAAAAATTTTCAGATTTTATTTCGCTTCTTCAATCAGCAAGATTACGCTTTGTCTCGATCCATCAACACGTGGATTGTACCCTACTCTCATCAGGAAATCGCCCGAAAGAACTTTCTGGGAATCAAGTGCCGACTGCGTTCCGGGGTAAAGATTCACCTCTTGCACACTGTATTTTTGATCAGGATTCAATCCCTTCATTTTTACAGGATAAACACTTCTTACATCATAACGGTTATTTACCAGATAATTAAAGACAACGGCCTTTTGTTTCGACGAATCGACATACATCAGTGAAGCAAAGTCGTTGCTTTTAGGATCTACCAAACGGTATTGGTCGCCATGCCAGATAATATCCTTCAATTGATTGTAATTACCAACAGCCTGTTGACAGAATTTTAAGTCGTTCTCGGACAAACGGTCTACAACAATATCAAATCCCATTTTGCCCATCATTGCCACATCCACCTTGTATTTAAGCGGTTGTCGTCCCCAGTCGGTAACGTGGCACGACATACTCATCGACGGAAAGAAATATGAATATTCCCATTGCATGAAGACTCTCTCCAGCGGATCGGTGTTATCGCTCGGCCAAAATTCAGTAAAATACTGTAATGCTGCGTAATCCACACGGCCTCCGCCACCGGAACAAAGCATCATAGGCACCGTCGGATATTTGTCGCGAATTCGTTTCAAAACGTTATACAACCCGTTTACATAATCGACATACAGATGCGATTGATTTTGCAAATGAGCCGAATAGGCATTGTATATAACCGCGTTACAATCCCATTTAATATATGCCAAATCAGGATTCTCCCTGAAAAGACCATCAATCACGCCAAACACGAAATCCTGCACTTTGGGATTGCTCAAATCGAGCACCAACTGATTGCGGAAATAATACTCTCCACGATTGGGTTGCTTGATTACCCAGTCGGGATGCTGATGATACAAATCGCTTGCCGGATTCACCATTTCGGGTTCAACCCAGATTCCGAATTTCACGCCGGTAGCTCCGGCTTCTTTCACCAGAGATGCCACTCCATTGGGCAGTTTAGCACGGTTGGCCTGCCAATCACCCAATCCGGCATTATCGCTATTGCGGGGATATTTATTACCGAACCAGCCATCGTCGAGCAAAAACAGATCCACACCCAGTTTTTTGGTGTCTTTCAGAATCGAAAAGAGCTTTTGTTCGTCGAAGCCAAAACCGGTAGCTTCCCAGTTATTGAGTAAGGTCAACCGATTGCCTTTACCATCCAGCAATTTATGGTTGCGCGCCCAGGCCTGAATCTTGCGACTGGCTTCCCCTTTTCCGTTCTGCGACAGAACATACAAAAAGGCCGGAGTTTTAAACGTCTGATTGGTTACAATAGAATAGTCCGATGCGTAATTATTGATTCCGGCAATAAGACGTAAGTTGTCCTGAGGATCAAGCTCCATGTCGATCTTGAAATTTCCGCTCCATTCCATCATACCATAAAGCACTTCTCCCTCATCTTCGCTTGCCGGTTTTCCCATCGATAGCATAAAAAATGAGGGTTGAAACAGGTTGGCACGTGTTCCCAGCTTGGAATCCAGCGTTTTAATACCATGTGTCAGTTTGGATTCTTCCGGATGCATCTCCTTTGCCCAATCACCATGATATTGAGTCAAATAGAAAGCCGACGATTTCAGACTCAGGTTAGCCGACGCGTATTTG
Source organism: Bacteroidota bacterium (assembly GCA_030706585.1). Classification (GTDB taxonomy): domain Bacteria; phylum Bacteroidota; class Bacteroidia; order Bacteroidales; family UBA7332; genus CAXXIC01. Next base: position 13,689 of record JAUZOF010000002.1, on the reverse strand, counting down.
TGCAGCGTAACACTCTTCTTTTCCTGATGTGTTATTTCAGTCCATTGTTCAATCACATCTTCGGCAAAATATGATTTCACATACATCGTCACCTGAAATGGATAAACGCGATCTTTCAGCACAATTTTCAGGAGCGAGATATCGTCACTGATTTTTTCGACCTGATGACTGACATACTGCAAGTCGAGCGAATTGTTACCGTCCCAATGTGTCACGGAAATAGCCGGCTCAAGCAAATTGCGGGTACCGGACGACGTGTATGCCGAATTATATAAGCCCGTATAATCCCCCGACTGATTGAAAAGACCCGGAATCTGGCCATATTCATCCTGATTAGCCAGTTTTTCACCGAGATAAACCATTTGCAGATCTTTATTCGGATTGACCTGAAAAACCAATGCATTTTGCCGGGTAACAACCGGTATAATTTGGGCAAATGAGCCCAACGAAATGGAAACAAACAGTGACAGTAAAAATGCGCTACGTTTCATTAAGCAGTTAATTAATTGATATTTAATTTGAAAAATTTATTTCTTATGATGAATTGATTTCTTGCCGGCTAAGTGATTCTTTGTGATTTTCACGAACACGACACCGTGAGATGGAACTTCGTAGTTGAACTGTGTATCAAAAACTCCCAGATCGGCATGCTGCCATAAATCTCTGACCTTTTGTTTTCCACTGATTTTCAAATCCTGAAAAGCCACTATTCCTTTGCGACTTGCTTCTCCAATATTAAAAATGCCTAGCGCTTTCGAACCATCGTGCAGATCACGTGCCCAAATCTGAATATCTCCATCTTTTATTACCGGAACCGCAGCTTTTCCCAACGCATCCTGATCAACGGCAATTGCCTCCTTGTTTCCCAGAATATTCAGGGTTTCGGTTGACATGGCATTCAGATCGTTGCCGGCGAGCAAAGGAGCTGCCAACAGGCACCAGAGGCTGAAATGCGTACGATATTCGGTATCAGTCATGCCGCCGTTGCCAACTTCCAACATATCCGGATCATTCCAATGACCGGGTCCGGCATAAACAGAAAAATTCCCCTGATTAAATCCGATTTCGACCATCCGGTTCCAGCTGTCATTAATGTCGTATCCGGTTCGCCAAAGATTTCCACCTACTGTTTGACCCCATTTCCATACGTCTTCTATGCCATACTCGCACAGACTGTAAACAATGGGACGCCCGGCTTTAGAGATAGCTTCTCCCATTTTTTGATAAACAGCCCGAACCTGAGCGTTAGAGTACATGCGCTGTGCACTGCACCAATCGTACTTCAGGTAATCGATACCCCAGGCGGCATACGTCCTGGCATCCTGCTCCTCATGGCCGAAACTGCCTTCATAACCGCCACAGGTTCGTGGTCCGGGAGATGAATAAAGACCCAGTTTCAGACCTTTACTGTGAACATAATCGGCAAGAACTTTCATATCAGGGAATTTCTTGTTGGGAACGATGTTTCCATGAGCATCCCGTCCACCTTGCCAGCAATCGTCAATATTGATATACACATATCCCAATTTTGCAAGGCCGCTGTTGACCAACGCATCCGCCGCTTTGCGCACAATCGCATCATCGACACGGTTACCGAAATGATTCCAGCTATTCCATCCCATGGGAGGAGTTGCAGCGGCTCCGTTCGACGGCACATCGGTCAACTCCGGCAAAGGAAGTGCTTTCGGAGTCATGGCTTCAGTTTCCGGTATGCGAATCGCAGAGCCTTTTTCAAAACCATTACCGTAATTGATCGTCACGAAAAAACTTTCACCTTCAGGATGCAAACGGTATCCGATATTCCAGTCCGTACCAAACACAAAATCGCCCTCTTCCCAATGCGGATTACGTATAGGTAAATCCACCGTGGCTTTAATCGAAACGGTTCCCTCGTAATTGTCCCCGTTTGGATGAAGAACAAAATAGGTAGGGATCACGACCCCATCGCCCTGTGGAATATCGACGCGCCATGCTCCCGCGAGTCGTGCAACGTTCGCATTGGCTTCTTTTTTCTCATTTTGCGCTGCACTTTTGCCTGTGTCTACCGGTTGAAAAGCTGACACTACACACAAAACAGCAACTAAGCCAATAATATTAAGTAAGTTATACACTATTCTCATAAGCAAAAGGTTTTACATTTTGAACATTTTTCCAAAAGTCGCTTATTTTTGCCGAGGAACTTTCGAAAAAATGGAATGGATTTTCTTTATATCGAATTTCGGGGTACGGTCGTAGTAATAAATTCCATTACGTTCCTGTTCCACATCCGTCAACTGTGTGTAGCAATACCCCCACACGTTGTCTACTTTAAGAATAGCATCTACAAGGCCTTCAAGACGATTATAAAAATCTGTCATCTCTTTCGGTGATTCCCCATAACCCCAGGCCGGTTGATTTTTATCGCGGTTCGGATTCCACATCATTCCTCCGAATTCGTCAATCAAATAGGGTTGTCCTGAATAAACCTGGAAAGCATGTGCAGTATAATTGGTGAACAACTTGCCCTCTTTATCAGGAGAAAGCGCCTGTGCGAGTTTTTCCGGATTTCCTTCATAGTTATGAACGCTCCAAATATCGGTAACTACGTGAGTATCTCCACTGGCATCATTGATAGGACGAGTCGGATCTATTGCCTTGGTAAGGGTATAAATATCCTGCACGAAACGGGGATATTGCTCCATCGAAGGCCCCCATGTTTCATTGAAAGGAGTCCAGGTAACGATGGAAGGGTGATTGCGTTCGCGTACCACATTTTCGCACCATTCGGCTATAAAATTACGGGCAGCCGCCTCATTATTGGCATCCAGTCCCCAACTTGAAGATTCAGCCCATACGAGATATCCGAGCTTGTCGGCCCAGTAATGAAAACGATCTTCAAAAACCTTCTGATGCAAGCGCGCACCGTTAAAACCGGCCTCCATAGACATTTCGATATCGTGTTTCAACGCTTCGTCGCTTGGAGCGGTCCAGATACCGTCGGGATAAAAGCCCTGATCGAGTACCAAACGTTGATAATATGGCTTATTATTCAGATAAATGCGGTTGCCGTCAATGTGAACCTTGCGCATCCCCACATACGATTTCACGTGATCAATCGCCTGATTATCCGCACCAATAACTGTTAATTCCACATCATATAAAAACGGACTTTCGGGCGACCATGTTTTCAGGTTAGAAACCGGCAAGACACATACAGCGCTGTTGCTGGCTTTCACGGTTTTCTCAGCAACAACCTTACCCTTATCTTTCAGTGTAATTTTCAATAAATTAGCATTGCTTTCCTTGAAAAAAGCAGGAGTTACAACCAATTGTTTCTGATCGACATCAGGGACCAGATGCACTTGCTTCAACCCGTATTGAGAAACAGCCTCCATCCAAACTGTTTGCCAGATACCTGTTACACGGGTATACGAACACCCTTCGGAATAATAATTAAAGCACTGTTTTCCACCGCCCTGCATTCCAGAACGAAGATCATCGGCAACATACACTACCAGATTGGCCTCTTTTCCGGGAGTCACAAAACGGGTGATATCAAATTCGAATGAAGAAGTGCCCCCAAAGTGACGACCCACAAATTGTCCATCAACATAAACTTCGGTTTTATAATATACCGCTCCAAAATGCAAGAGAACATTCTTTCCGGACCAGCCCGCAGGAACCGTAATTCTCCGCTGATACCACATATTGTTTATAAAGTCCTTATGTTCAACTCCTGACAATTTACTTTCAGGACAAAAAGGCACAATAATCTTATTTTCAAAGCCATTACTTTCTTCAAGTTTTCGGGCTTTTCCCGAGTTTCCAAAGTCGAACGAATAGGTCCACTCGCCGTTCAGGTTAAGCCATTCTGTTCTTTCAAATTGCGGACGCGGATATTCTGCCCGTGGTTGTTGTGCAAAAACAGGAGAAATCATCAAGAGCACAAAAATTGATAAAATAATATTCTTCATTGCGTATCAATTTGGTTATTAAATTTCTACAGCACTATATCACAGCACTTCCAAAAGCAAATTCCTACTTTTGGAGAGTCAGTCGCTATCTATAAATAAATTTTTCTTTCATCAGCTTTCCACGGGTCTTTAGTTCAACAATGTACATTCCTTTATTATTCAGAAATGACAGATTAATGCTTTCTGATATCGCAGAATCCGACAATTGTTTAACCCACACCCTCTTCCCGGAACTGTTATAAATGGATAGTTCCGCATTCTTCTCAATGCCGACTGGAAGAACCACGTTCAGTTTATCCGCGGTCGGATTGGGAAAAATCTGGAATTGAACATTTGACGGTTGTGTCGGAGTTGTTGACGTATCCACAAAATAGTGGTAATTAAAACGTCCGGAGGGTGCCACATCCCCATTCACATAAAAATCCATGATGTTACCGTCTTCCTGCATGTTGTCGCTCCATTTAAATTCAAAATTGGTTCTCTGTTCTTCTGCAACGCCCAATAGTGAGCGTTTTACTTTAAAAACAAGTGTCGAACCGTTCACTGCATATCCGGCAGCGCCAACTTTACTCCAATTCCAACCATTTGCACTTTTTTCAATGCTAACAGAATCGCTTGGATTGCTTCGGTTAAGGACAAAATCATATCCCTCCCATCCGGTATTTTTATTCCGGTCAATATCAATGAAAAGCCGCATCCATTTCGGATCCGATTTATCTGTCAATGCATCAGCCGTTTCGACATAGAAATACAAATAATCTTTATCCCTCGCAACTTTTGCTTTGACAATGTCATTTCGTCCGGTGTTATTGGTATAAACAAGTGAAGTACCTTGTCCGGGATGATTGCGATGCAAAACATTTCCTTTGTAAGACAAGAATTCAGGCTTAACATTATTCCAGAAACTACGGTCGTTCATATCAATAGTCGCCAAAAACGAAGCAGCTTCTTCGGCTGGCACTCCTTTATATTTTCTTATGTTGTTGACCAACTGCATATAGTAAACATCACCTTTATTTCCCCACGATTTCACGGGCTCAATATCACGGCTTTTTTCAGCAGAATACTCATCCACAAAAGCAAACGGTTTCACGTCCCAGTCGAACCAACGTCCGGCAATCCACTCATTCCAACCGGTCACAAAAATCAGGTCAGGATCCAATTGACGAGCCCGGCCCCACTGTTCCTGAAAATTTTTCCCGTAAACATAAGCTCCTGTGGAAAAATCCTGCCCATTGGCTTTTGTATAGCTTCGGCCGTACGTATAAGCAGAATTAAAGCCGCAAGCATGTCCCCCACTCGCTGACGAGGCATTTTGTGCAACACCAACAGTCACCTCTTCATATCCACCGTTCGATTTCAATCCATAACCATGTTGCGGATAGTTCTCGAGCCATCCCCATTGCTGGTTATCCGACGGTCCGTTAACATAGTCGGGCTGGCCGGGACGAAACGTAAAAAATGATTTAATGGAATCAATTCTCTGTTGACTAATCATCGACAATACCTGTACCGGCGTCGTACCGGCTCCTGTAGTCAGTGGAGTGAAAGTCAGATCGGAGGAATAAGCAATCTCGCTCAGATAATTTCCACTGGTTTGAGTTGAGTTAAAATAGCTGATTGAAGAACCATTGGTATCGGTATATTTCCATACACCCACCGTCTCAGTTCCGTTGCAAAGTTCCCACAGATAGGTTCCTACATCCTGCTTCTCGAAAGTCAGGGTGAGTTTCGCATTATCTGCAAAATTGACAAATGTCTTTTCCGCAATAACAGGCCCTGCAACCGTTTCTGCATAACTATTATTCCACTTGTACAAACGGAAAGTGAGATTTCCTACGTTATTTCCCCAGCTCGGACAGGTGGCATTAACGCCATAAAACGGAGCGGTAGCTGTAAATTTCAGACCTGCACTGCTTCTGTTCGCCGTCAGGCAATTGGGATAAGCCATAATCAAAGGCTTTCCATTCCACATAAACCACAAATCTTTATATAATTGTGGCTTATAAAGTTCGTCATACAACTCACTCAGCGAAGCCATCGATCCGTCGGTGGCACTGAACGGCAGTAGAAATGCTACCTGAGGCGTTTGGACACCATCCTTACGCGCCTGTTCCCATACTTCGAGCAGTTTAGCATATGACGATTTCCAGGTAAGACTTCCGTTGGTACAATCGAAAAAGACCACATCGATGCCGGCATCTGCCAACATCTCGGCATGTTTTCGCAACACCCACTCGTCGGTAGTGCGATAATAACCAAACAAAGGTTCATCCCACCAAAAAACGCCACCAGTAATTCCCTGCCATGCAGAATGATTTGCATCTGTTGCTGCTGAGGGATATTGTTGTAAAATTTGGGTAATGTTTAAAACGGGAGAAAAAGTTGCATTTCCATCTGTATGCCAGGTCCAGTAAAATATACCAACCTGTTTATGCAATCGCACATTGCCCACATCCTGATGCATCGGCAATGCTCTACCCAGCGCATCAGTAGCCGGCAATCCATTTCCGTAATTAACTGCAGACAGAGCCGTCAATGGAATGATGCTTGAGAAAAACAAAAATTTTACTATCAATATATTGAGTTTCATGGATGCAAATTCAGGCTTCTGCTGTTTACCCATAATTTCTTTTTGAGCAGACTTGCGAATTAACAGACTTATCAAATCTTCTTATCTACAGGTTTTTTAGAATAGCCGCCAATTTAAGATCAGTATCAATTTCCCGATCGATATGAAATCCCCAGAATGAGTTGATCCAACTTACATTTTCTTCTCCTCTAAACCAGTTTTTCCACTTATCGTGTTGAGCCTTATCACGTTCTGTTTTCATCTCCATCAGCCATTTTGTAGCTGTTTCCAAATGCGCAGCAGCAGTTTTATAGTCCTTTTTACCGATGGCATCAAAAGCAGACAAAATATCAGCACCCCAATGATTTACCAAACGGGATGTTTGTACCTGAAGCGTAAACGAATCAAAATAAAATTGACGACGAGAAGGATGAATCAGATCAGATGCACTCTTTGCCTGACGGTATAGATCATCCCAGGAGGAAGCGCTTTCTTTCAGGTACGGCAGTCCCATTTTTCCGAAACGATCTCCACTGGGAATTCTCACACGATTCGCAATATAATCACCAATAGACTTGGCAACATTTGACTTTTCTTTCAGAGAGTCCAGTATATTCCCCGGCATCACGGTATACCATGAAAGACATTCCACCACAATGGTGCTTCGGCATGGCATCTCCATTTTCCAGTATTTTTCATACAGATCGACCACTTTTTTTACATTGGACGGACTGTATTGTTTCTTACACCAATTTTCGGTAAAAGTTCTCCAATAATCAGAATTAGCTTTCCACGGACTCACATTATTGGTTAAATCCATTGCCATCGAAATCTTCAGCGGAAGTTCACGTATATCTCCCACATTAAACTCGGCCATTGTAGTTGCATTGGCATCCACGGCTTTCATCAACTCATGCTGAACCTGCTTCAAAGGAGTCCACTGTACCCATTGGTTATCGCAATAGGTCAAATGAAAAAAGATACCGTGCAAAGGGTTCCGCGCAAAATCTTCTTTTGTGGGCACCTCTCCCATCATTCCGAATGAAGGATTATCAGGCCAGAGAATGACGGTGTTTGCCGGAAATTTCAGCTTGCCCGTATGATACTGAAGAACCGGATCGCCCCGCATCACATAAGAGCATAAAGGTTGACCTTTGGCCGGATCAAGGTATTTATGAAGTAGTTTCATTTGTTCGGAAATGGCATCATTGGTAAAAACGGTTCTGCCTTCCGGTGTTCGTGGTGATCCGGGATCAGTTTCGCAAAAATCACGGTCATTCCATGATTTCAGCCCGACAGGCCAAATAGCCGAATAATTCTTATATTTTTTTACCGCGTCTTCCCAAAACGAAATCATCTCGTCGCGGTTGGTACTCCAGTCGTAAGGGAGTTCCTTCCCATATTTTTTTTGTGTAAAAGGAAACCATTCGTGCGAAGTATTGGCAATAAGCATATGCATATGCGAGCCCATTACAGAAAGTCCGCGATCGTTGGCCAGTTTCAGAGTTGCAGAATCGGGTGACCAGCCATATTCGATGATCGTATAGAAATTTGCCCGCATCCGGCACATGGTTTCAAAGATCTCAGCCCAAACTTCAGGCTCAATGCGCATATCGTCTTTATCCGGGCCTTTCCAAGACAAGAGATAGTTTTCATCGTTCACGAACCATCCGCGATATTTGAAAGTAGGTTCTCCTTTGGATATCGTTCCAAATGTCCAGTCGGCACGATTCACTTTCTTGGGTTTTGCATCGGTCCACAGTTTTTGAGGATCAGTCCCGAAAACCCGTTCGCTAATATCATACAAGCCATACATGGCTCCTCGTCCATCACTTCCGGCGACCAACAGTACATCATATCCCTTTTTGAAAGGATCTTTCAGCGGTTGGATAATATAGCTTTCCCATTTTCCCCGAAGAGAGGCAAAATCGACTTTCCCTTCTTTTTCCAAAGTCGCAACTTCTGCCGGCACATTGGAAACTTCAAAGGGAATAATTACGGTATTAGCTTTGACTGGCAGCTGATTTTCAGTCACAAGAGAAGTGCCGGTTGTTTCTTCACAATCCTTCCGTATATCACCGACTGCGTATTTAATAATCGAAGATGTGTTCACTGGCAACAGTATAGCGGTTTTTATCGCTCTTCCTGCAATATGTATATTTAGATCCTTTGCAAACAGACAATTACAACACATGAAATTCACAATTGCCGCGAGAATGAGTCCCTTTACCAGCTGAGTTTTCGCTGCTTCGATAGTTTCTCCAAAAATAATCTTCATTTCCAATTTTCTCAAGTTTATTTTACCAAGACATATTCCAATAGCTCAAATACGTTTTATTTATTTCCACTTAAAAATGTAAGTTCCCGCCACAATTCGATAAACCAAATAAGTATCGGTCTTCGACAAGTATTGAATACCTTTCGTCGATTTGGCATTCAGAACTTTACTCTCTTCAACGATTTTTCCTTCAGCGTTTTTGGGGAAATACACCGTGGCAGTTGTATTGGCCGGTATTCTTAAATTCAACGTAATTCCATCTGCGCTACGCGTCCATTCTGAGCTGATTTCGCCAGGAACACTATTAAGACTTCCTTTAACATGATCCAAACCCGCCACAAACTGAGGTTTTATAATCACATTTCTAAATCCCGGATTCTCCGGGTCTATATTTATTCCGGCAAGAGTATGAGTCATCCATGCACTTACCTCACCCATCATGATATGATTGAGAGAACTCTCCGATTTCCAGTCTTCGTGCAATGTTGTGGCACCATTCTTGATCCACCATCCCCACGAAGGTTGAGAATCTCTTGAAGCCAGCGAATATGCAACGTCAGAATGTCCGGTATTACTCAATGCATTCAAAAGATATTTACTTCCCAGCAAACCTACATCCATCCCATTCTCTTTTACAGATTGAACAAGTAAGTTTCCCACTTTCCCTATCCATTCGTCCGGAACAATTCCGAAATAAAGAGCTGCACTTAAAGCCGTTTGGCCCCCATTTGCATAACTTCCTTTGGCTGTATCCAGAAACTTTCGGTTTATCGCCTCTTTGATGGTTGCCGCCAGAATTTTATAATACGATTCATCATCGACTCTACCAGTTAAGCCTGCAAATTTCGACAACAGCAAAGCATCCATATAGTAATAACAGGAAGAGGTCAATTCCACCGGAGTTTCTGTTTTCCAAGGCACCCAGTCGCCCAGACCAATGTCAACCAAATGATCTTTGGATCGGTAAGTCAGGTAATCGACATACCGTTTGTAATTTTCATAGTGATTGCGAATCAACTCATCATCGCCATAATACTGATACAAATTCCATGGAATCAACAACAAACCACTATCCCAGGCAGGACCGTTACCCCAAGAGTAACCCCAACCGGAACTTGGAATAATCCCCGGCACTTCTCCACTGTTACGTTGCTCATCGGCAAAATCGTTGATCCATTTTTCATAGAATAAAATTCCGTCGAAATTCAGAAGTCCGAATTCAGAAGCAATATGCCCGTCTCCGGTCCAGCCGTTTTTTTCGCGATGCGGACAGTCAGTAGGAATACTGAAAAGATTAGACAAATAGGACCATCTGGTCGCTTTCCAAATGGCATTTTCCAGCGGATTAGAACATTCAAAACTACCGATTGGAAACAGGTCGGTATGCATCACCATTCCTTCCAGACTCCCTTTTTCAAGATCAATCTCTTTGTCGGAGGATATTTCCACGTATCTGAAGCCATGATATGTAAAGCGAGGCATATATTCTTCAATCCCTTCTCCTTTAAGAATATACGTATCGGTTTGTCCCTGCTCTAATGAATCTTCAAAAGTATAATATTGATTATTCAATTTATTATCCAAACGACCATTTGCATCCAACTTATCACCGTGTTTTATTTGAATCACAGCTCCCTTCTCTCCCCTTATGCGAATTTTACTAAGTCCTGCAAAATTCTGCCCTAAGTCGTAGAAATAAGTTTTAAAATCAATTTTTCTACATGCAATCGGTCTGATGGTTTCTTTAATTCGGATGGGTGGCATCAATTGCGATTTCACGCGTCCTTCATTCGGCAAGATAACAGCAGCCTGCTTCCAACCCTTATCGTCAAAGCCTGTGGTATTCCATCCGGTTTGTTCTAACCGCGCATCATATTTTTCGCCGGAGTAGATATTATTGAATACGATAGGACCCATTCCAACTTTCCATGAAGTATCGCTGCTTATAATTTCTTTTTCTCCATTAGTATATTCTATCGATAAATTAAAAAGCAATCTGGGTCTGGCTCTCCATGGAGCTTTATCAAAATACCAGACAGCCTTTGATTGCTCGTTATACCATCCATTTCCAAGAATTACACCAATTGCATTATTCCCTTCTTGCACAAAACGAGTAACATCATACGATGCATACAAGGCTGTTTTATCAAACCGCGTATAGCCCGGATCCAGCATCCGATCTCCAATTTTTGATCCGTTGAAATACAGTTCATAATAACCAAGGCCACAGATATATGCAAAGGCTCTTTTCACTTTTTGTTTAGCAGCAAAAATTTTGCGAAAATAGGGAGCCGGTTTAAAATTCACATTCTGACCATCGTCAATCCACGAACCTTTCCAGTCCTTTAAACCATATAAGCCTGTATTCCAACGAGCTATTGCAGACGGAACACAAGCTTTCCCATTTTCATCCCAGACGATGACTTTCCAGAAATATTGTTTATCAGATCGTAGAGACGGACCATTATACGGAACTGAATTGGTTCGTGAACTACGTATCTTGCCGGAATCCCAAATATCAGTTTTGCCCTCAGATAGAAGAGACGAATCGGACGCTACCAAAATTCTGTAAGCTGATTGAAAAGCTCCTCTTCGTTCATCATCCAATCGCCATGACAATCGGGGATGAGGCACATCAATTCCACTCGGATTGCACTGATATTCGCATCTCGGATCCACCGGTTGACCATAGGTCTGACTAAATCCCTGAATAAACAAGCTTTCCCAAAAGCAAGCAAACACTGCTAATAAAACCCTCATAAACAGCATTTTAATTTTTACATCCTATTTTCAAAGAAAAATGCCATCCAAATACGGATTATTAAGATGGCATTTTATCTTCTTCTCATATAAGCAAACACTCTCCCTTTTTTCAGGAAATCAACAGAAAAATCAGTCTATTTTTGAATTTTCTCATCAATCAAAAGGTCTCCCTCTGGTTCTGTCATCGAAATAATTTTGATCAAGCCTCTCTTGCCTCCTTTTGTGATAAAGAAAATTACATCACCCTCTTTAATAGCAACTTCCTTAAGCGGTGCTGTATAATCCTTAAAATAAATATCGGATCTGATTTTATCAAAGTCAGCCGCACTCAATGTCGTTTTATTAAACCTTGTACCAGTATCTTTTAACCGATTCACACCATAATATATGCTATCAAGATCGGTACAAGCCAGCTTTGCATCATCAAAAAAGACATCCAAAAGAGGCGCAACATCAGGATCGGTAGTAGCACTTCCACTTTGCATTGTTCCGGTTTCTGCTTCCAGACAACTTCCATACCCACTATTCCAACCGCCTAAATAGATTCCCGAAAAAGTCTTAATATTTACCGGAATAGTTTTAATAGTAAAGCTCTTTTCGTCCTGATGACCGCCTTTCTGTGTCACGACCACTTTAATTGTGGTAGTAGATGTAACCTGAGGAACTGATATTGAAAATCCACAGGTATCTTTGAGATTATACTTTGCAGTACCGGCCATTTCCACCTGATCTGGTTTGTTATTGAACGTAAAACTCCGAAAGAACTGTACTTGTTCAATATTTCCACCTGCTACGATTTTCCCCTTCAACACGTAAGTATCATTCTCATAGACAGAATCAATAGCTGAAGCTTGATCGAAAGTAAATGACACCGGGAAAACATCATTATCCGATTTACAACTAGTGACCAAATTCATTGCCACAACAGCAATCACGAGAATACAAAACCTTATCTTGTTCATAAATTTACTGTTTTAATAAATGAGAAACCAATCAGAGTTATTTATAAAAGACGGACATTTCAGCCATGTGCATCCAAGGTTGTCCACCACTAATTCCAACAAACTTTATATATCGCCCGTATATCTGTGCAAATGGATAATCGTGACCATATACCTTGGTATTATCAAAAGCATAAGTGCCAATATCGGTAAAATTCACTCCATCCTGACTGTACATCAACTGAATTTTGGTCGGCGCCCATTGCCCATTGCCACCATCATCCTGACGACGTACAAACTGGATGTCATTTACAAAATAACTATTGCCAAGATCAACAACAACCCAATGAGGGAAGCCTGTTAATTGTGTATGCCAATAAGTGTATATATCATTATCTATCAGATAAGACCCTGAACACCCACCCCATTCTGAAGAAATAGATGCAATCGACATCTGGCTTTTAGCCAATTCTCCAATAGTTGGAGTCACGGGATCTAAAGCCCGTGCCGCAGATTTGCTTCCTGAGACATTTTCAACCGTTACTGTTATGGTTGTTGCCGCCATAAAACTTCCAACAACAGCCTTTCCAGAAGTAGACGCCTTAAATTTCTTCACCTGATTAACTCCCTGTCCATCGGTAAATGAAATATTCACGTAATTTTCAACTCCGGTCTCATTGGTCCAGCTGACTTCTGCACCTTCAAAAGCCGGCACGGCTTTAATTGTAGTAAGAATATAATCCTTTGCCGCATCGGTACTTAATGGAGTCGCCGAAATATTAACAGTTTTAGACACAGCTCCGGAAAAGCCATATGAAGTCAATGTAAAGTCATACGACTTAACATCAGTAAAACCACCTATTGTTAAGGTAGTACGACCTGTAGCATCAGCATCGTAACAGCTCACTTTTCTGGTCACCTTTTGCCCTTTAGCATTCACATATGAAACCATGGTATAGTAGTAATCCTTATCTGCCGGATCAGCCCAGTTCAAAATTACCGAACCGTAAAAAGGAGTAGTTTTCACATCTGTCACAGGAGTTATTGTTCCACCCTGACTGTCATCTTTACTACACGATGGCAGCAATGTGACCAAAATAAATATTCCCAATATATATATTAGTTTATTCATAGTTCTGTAAGTTTATATCATCAACTTTAAGTATTTGAAATCCTATTCTT